>JARLGN010000257.1 GCA_031292775.1 Acidobacteriota bacterium
AGCCCGGTAACGCCCAGACGGTTTTTATCAACGCTGGGGTGGTTGTAGAGATAGTCCAGCCCGCGCCGCATTTCCAAGTAGAACAGTCCCAAATCATTCGCCCCCACCAAATCCAGGTGGCCGCCATTCCAGTGAATGTTCTCCGGATTCCCCAGTTCGCCATACGCAAACCACTCAAGATTCAACGCCATAATTCCGTGTTTCGCGTAATTGATGCAGCGCTTCTGCTTGAACTCAACCGCCTTGCCCTCCGGCCCCACGTGCCCGTGTACATTTAGAATGGCGGGAACCTTGCCGTCCAAATGATCGGGCTCATAGAGGATCGCCGTGGAGTAGAAACCGGGGACAATTTCATAGCGCAGCTTACGCAGTTTGTAGCCGTAACCAGTCTCAATGACGCCGACCTCTTCGAACTTGGGCGCAGAGTTAACCCATTCCGAAGGCCAACCGTGGAAAACTACGTCCTGGAGCACGTGCTTGCGTATCCGATCAGCCTCGGCAGTCCAAGCCGCACGGCTTGCCGGATGGGGGGGCGGCGGGATACGGCTCAAGATGTATTGCCGCACCTGAAACTCTGAAACCGCGGGCGCAATGTTTTCTCCGCCCAGGATGTCCTTCAGCCCATGTGGATCCGCCTGCCCGAATGCTGATGAGGCGACCAAAAACGTAGCCATTACCATGACGGAATACTTGGCGATGCGAAATGTAGACATGGAAACCTCTCTATCGGAAAACTCGCTATCGATAATCCGGGAGCGGTAGCCTAACATTTCTGCACCCTTTCACGCAAAGCGTAAAACACGCGTGTAAGACCAACCTTCCGCACGGCCCTAAACGACCTGGCCCGCGCATTGATCGAATCGTGTATATAGCCCTCGCCCCTTTGGGGGAGAGGGTGGCCCGCAACCGGCGTTTTCATCAGCCGGGGCGGGACGGGTGAGGGGGTCAAAAAAACCTTGGGCCTAAAGACCGCGCCCCTCTTGACGCGCTCTCTCCCAAGCGATAACGTGAGTTTTCATCATGACGACCAACCAAACTCATCCCCTCGGTACGCTGCGAATCCTGGAAAGAGTTGCCCCCAGCGCTCCCGGCATTACCAACTTACCGCTGGAACTGGCGAGTGCTCTGAACTCACTGGCATTGCCCGCGGAAAAACTGCATGATAAGCGCATCGCGGTGGCGATCGGCAGCCGCGGCATTGCCGGCATTGATATTCTGGCGCGCGAGCTGTGCCAATGGCTCAAGAGTCAGGGCGCGCGGCCCTTCGTATTCCCTGCCATGGGCAGCCACGGCGGAGCTACGGCGGAGGGGCAGAAGAAAGTCCTGACGCAATATGGCATTACCCCCGAATTCCTGGGCGCAGACCTGCTTTCCTCCATGGAAACGGCGCCGCTGGGAACAACCCCCGAGGGTTTCAAGGTTTTCATGGACCGCTCGGCCTGGGAATCCGATGGCGTGATCGTCCTCAATCGGGTCAAGCCGCATACGGATTTCTCCGGGAAAATTGAAAGTGGATTGCTCAAGATGCTCGCCGTCGGCATGGGTAAAGCCGAAGGCGCGCTGGAATGTCACCACTGGAGTTGGAAGTTTGGATTTGAAACGGCAATTCGCGCCATGTCGGCCAAAGTGCTGGCGAGTGGAAAGATTCTGGCCGGCGTGGCCGTGGTGGAAAACGAATTTCACCAAGTTGCCACCCTGCGAGCCGCAACCGCCGATGGAATAGCCGCCATGGAAGAGTCTTGCCTGGAATGCGCCCGCCCCCTGGTGGCGCGCATTCCCTTCCCCAAACTCGACCTGCTGATCGTAGAAGAACTCGGGAAGAACATCAGCGGCACGGGGCTGGACACAAAAATCGTGGGACGGGGCGTGGAGCTTCATCCCGGTGAAGCGCCGCAGATTCGGCTGATCTACGTCCGCGATCTCACTGCCGAAAGCAGCGGCAATGCCCTGGGCGTAGGGTTGGCAGACGCGATCCACGAACGCCTATATCACAAGATCGACTTACAGAAAATGTACGCCAACGCGCGAACCTCCATGAATCCACCCATGCCGCGCATCCCCATTTTCTGGCCTTCAGACCAACAAGCGTTGGCCTGGCTGCTGGGGGCGCTGGGAAGTCCCGAACCTGCCGAGCAGCGCGTGGCGTGGATCCGCAATACCCTGAACCTTAATCGGCTCGCTGTTTCACCCTTGCTGGCAGGTGACGCTGCAACTCTTCCGGGGTGGCGGATTCTTGCTGAGCCCTTTGCACCGGGCTTCGATGACGGTGGCGACCTGCTCCCAGCACTCGTGTGAGCCTTCGCGATCCAGGAACAACCTACACCCCTTGACTCCCGCCCACCGCAGCCTCAAAATGATTGAGTTCACGGGGTACATCTTCAGATTCGTCCAAATCGGGCCCTACGCAACCGGCAATGAAATGTGATGCCGGACAGAGGTGAAGGTATGACGCGATTCAACACGATGGTCCTGCCTCTGACAGACGATGGGACGATCTCCATTTACGTCGATACAACTCACGCCGGAACTTCGCCGACTCATTAACCCATGCACTTACCGCATCCCCCAAGAAGTCGCTCCCCAAGGCTGATCGGCCCCAGCCTGACGCTGCTCGCTTCAATCCTGTTCGCCCTGCCCCTCCTTGCGCAAAACACTTCCGCACGCGTCGATTGCGGGTCCATGACCAGCACCATCCTCGGCCACCCGGTGGATTACTGCATCGCGCTGCCGCCCGGCTACGATACAGGCGCCGGCAGGTACCCGGCGATTTACTATCTCCACGGCCTGTTTGAACATGCTTCAAGTTGGAGTGAACACAGTGGTCTGCAGACCTGGGAAAGCCTGATGAGCCAGGGAAAGATTGGCCATGTAATTGTCGTCATGCCCGACGGCGGCAAGAGCTTCTACGTAAATTCATTTGATGGCCATGAACGCTATGAAGACTTTCTGATCCAGGAGTTTATTCCAGCCATCGATCACCAATACCGCACGATTGCGAATCGCGAGAGCCGCGGAATTAGTGGCGTCTCCATGGGGGGCTTTGGGGCTCTCCATCTCGGTATGCAACACCCTGACGTGTTCGGGTCCGCCAGCGCCCACAGCGCCGCGCTGATCTCGAAATTTCCCAATCCCCTGCCCACCGAAGGTCGCTGGGGATTCCTCGCGAAGATTGTGCAGGACCCTTTCGGCGCTCCGCTTAACGAGGCTTATTTCGATGCGAACAACCCATTGACCCTGGCCGAACACCCCAATCGATTTGCCCACTTGAAGCTCTACTTCGACTGCGGGGATCAGGACCGCTACGGCTTCGACGCCGGGGCCAAAGAGTTGGACCAGATTCTAACTTCCAGGGGATTCCCGCATCAGTTCACCCTGCGGCCGGGCAACCACGGTTGGAGTTATTTGGACGAGTACTTGCACTTCTCGTTGGAATTCCACTGGCAGGCATTCAACCAGGCAAAGAGAGGCGCCGCCGGGAAGAAAGGCTCGCAATGAAGAATTGCCTATGCTGCGCTCTGTTGCTGGCCTCTCTGCTTGCGGGAACCGCCACGGCACGGGCATCGGCCAACGCCGAGTCTCGCGTGCTCGATTACATCCGCACGCACCTTCAACCCGGCCAACCCTTGATGGTCACGGACCTTTATAACCGCGTCTTCACCCAGCCGGACGAACGCCAGGCTCTTAACAAACTCTATAACGCTTTCTTCCGCATTCCGCTTTTCGTCGCCAACTACCAGGAGAAATTCAAATCGCCTCCATCACTCGCCGTAATTGCCGAACAATTTGACCTGCGCTCCCCGGGTGCCGCCGATGTCCTGCTGCGGGTTATGGAATCTGATCCCAGGGTCCCGCGATTCCTTACCCGCGATCCCAAGACCGGCGAAATCACTCACGTGGATGTGGAAATGATTAAGGCTGATCCCAGATTCGGCCAGGCATTGGCGCGCCAGATCGGCGGTTGGGAAGGCAAACCCGCCATGGACGCGACTCTGCCGCGCCTGGGTGGGGGCGGCATTCACGTCTCCGACTTTCGTGGCAAGGTTGTGCTCCTGGAGGTCTGGTTCACCGGGTGCCCACCGTGCATGCAGGAAGCCCCGGCGCTATCTTCTCTGAACAATGAACTCTCCGCGCGAAACCTGGTGATTGTGGGCGCCAACGCCGATCGCATTCTGGGGCTCGATTACGATGATTCCGTACGGCAGCGTTATGTTCAGGAGCACCACATCGCTTATCCCATCGTAAACTGGACAAAGGAAAGCGATCAGGCGTACGGCGGCATTTCGATTTTTCCAACCCTGTTTTTGATTGATCGAAAAGGAATAATCAGAAACCATTGGATCGGATACGCCCAACCCGAAACTCTTCGTAAAGCGATTGCGGGAGTTTTGAGCGAAAAATAGCACACGCCTTGTAGCGGGTCACAGCCTAAGAATCCCTCAGGACGTTTCTTTGGCGGTGGGAGGTGCCTTGCGGAAGTATAATGCAAGGTTCGCAAGTATTCTAATGCCAGGGAGACGGGTAAACTACGGGGTGCGTTGCTACAACCGGAATTCCAGAATGCCGTGCGCATGTTCTCCCTACTGCCGGGCGAGACGCTGTAGTCCCGCACTTGTTGGCGGCAGAGCAGCCTATGCGCTTACGGTTCTCTTTCTGCTGCTTGGATGCTCCTGCGGGCAGAGCCAGGCGCAGACCGAACCCTCTCTTTGGGGCCGTCCCGTATCCCATCTTCAAATCCAATGTGACTGCAACCTCAAGCTGCAGAATTTCCCGGGCGCAGTCACGCAAAAAATTGGCGAACCGCTTGAACCCGCAAGAATCTCCGAAAGTCTTAAGCGGCTTTACGCCACGGGGCGCTTTTCGGAACTGCGCGTGGAGGGAGTTCCCGAAGCCGGTGGAATCTCTTTGACCTTTGTCGCCCGCGCTCAGTATTTCGTGGGCACCATTACGACAGAAGGCAATCCCGGCCCCATCGAAGCCCGGGCACTTGCCACGGCCTCGCGCTTGCGCCTGGGCCATCCCCTTACCGACGAAGATCTTGCCGCCGCGCATAGACGTCTGACCAACCTGATGTTGGCCAATGGCTACTACCAATCGCAGATCTCGAGCCATCTTGAACACAATCGTGACACTCTGGAAACCAGCGTGGCTTTCATGGTTAAAACCGGCCATGCCGCCCGCGTGAGCGAGGTGCAGTTTCAGGACGACGCCGCATTTCCGCCGGAGCGCCTGATGAAAGTCTCGGGCTGGCATCCGCGTATGTTTCTTACGGCGACGCGCGCGGAGCGGGGACTTTACCGTTTGCACCAATACTACGTGGCCCATGGGCGGCTTCAGGCCAATATCAACATCAAACAAAGGGTCTATGACGCCAGGACGAACACCGAAAAAGTGATGGTCAAGGCGGAGGGAGGGCCACTCATTCGAGTGCGGGTGCAGGGGGCATCAATTTCATCTTCACAGCTTCAAAACCTGCTCCCCCTCTATCATGACGGTGTCACGGACGACCAGGCCCTTGGCCGCAGCGAGAAATTGCTGGAAGATCGGTTTCAGCAGCAGGGTTATTTCGCCGCCACAGTAAAAGCCAGCCGCACGCTTCGTCAGGACCCGCAACCCTATGTCGAGATCATCTTCCAGGTCAGCCTTGGGCAACGGGGCGATTTCGCCGGCTATGGGGTAAAAGGCAATAGCGCGATCCCAACGACGGAGCTGATGACGGCGATTACTCCACCCGTCGAGAGCATACTTCCTCCTTCGCCAAAGTATAGTCATGACCTCGTCGATCAAAAGGTGGCCACGATCCTGGCGCTTTACCAGTCACGGGGATATCTTGATGTTCGCGTCACGCCCGTCATTAGTAACAACTTTGGAAACACCCCAGGCCGGCAATACGTGACCCTGGTCATCGACGAAGGCGCTCGGACAACCGTGCGCACCCTCACCCTGACGGGAATCGATGCCGCCGCTAAAATCAAGCTCTGGCCGTTGCTCATCAGCAAGCCGTCACAGCCCTATTCAGTGGAGCGGGCGACCGCCGACCGCGACCGCATCCTTGATTATCTGGCCGACCACGGATACACGCGGGCCGCGGCCACCTGGCACACCACACTGGTGGAATCAGCCCATCAAGTGGACTTGGAATTCCAGGCGGTGCCCGGACCACAGGATCGAATTCAACACATCGTGGTTTTGGGAAACGAACACACGCGCCTGGGCCTGGTGAATCGCGAACTGCTGATTCATGACAACGAACCCATCAGTCAAAGCGCGGTGCTGGAATCGCAGCGGCGCCTGTATAGCCTGGGAATTTTCAGCCAGGTGCAAATCACGCCCCAGGAAGAATCCACTTCCGACACCGACAAGACCTTGCTGGTGGGCTTGGAAGAGGCCCGCCGTTGGACTCTGGGTTATGGCGGCGGCTTCGAAGTCCAAAAGCTGGGCAGCAATCAGCCGCAAGGAGAGTACAGGGAGAGCCCGCGGCTGTCCCTCAACCTCACGCGCCTGAATGTCGGCGGGCGTGGCCAAACTTTCAGCATGGGCGGCCGTCTTTCCAACCTCGACACAGGCGGGAACATGGGGTACCTGATTCCCCGCTTGTTCAATCGCGACGACCTCAGCTTGCGCATCAACGGTTTGGTGGATCGCTCGCGCGACGTCCTGACCTTCCTCGCGGACCGCAAGGAAGCTTCCGTGAGCGTGGAGAAGCGCTTCAGTGCGTCCACGCTTCTGATCGGACAGTACAGCTTCCGCCGCGTGACAGCCCTCGATATCGCCAGCAAAATCTCCGGGCAGGCAAGTGTTGTGCTCAGTCGCCCCGCGCCAGTGGGGATGTTCGGCGAGAGCTTTGTGGAGGACCACCGCGATGATCCGTCGGATGCCACCCGCGGCACCTACACCCTGGTGAATGCGGGAGTCGCCTGGCGGGATTTTGGATCGCAGGCAGACTTCCTGCGCTTCACCGGCCAGAACTCCACCTACTACTCCGTGAACTCCCACTTGGTCTTTGCGCGTAAAACGCAGTTCGGCGTGGTCAGCCCTTACGGAAGCCTGTATAGCATCACCGTCCCTGCCAGCAACGGCCAACCGGCCAGTGTCATCTTCACCAATTTGATTCCTTTGCCAGAACGCCTCTTTATGGGTGGAAGTGAATCCATGCGCGGCTTTTCCATCAACCAGGCAGGTCCGCGCGATCCCAACACCGGCTATCCCATCGGCGGCAATGCGCTTTTCCTCAACTCTTTCGAATTACGAACAGCCTTTGCGCAAAGGCGCCTGGGCCTGGTGCTTTTCCAGGACTCCGGAAACGTTTATTCCAGCATCCGACGGATGCGGCTGTTCAAAGTCACCCAGAGTTCTCCTGCGGATTTTGATTACACCTCCTATACTGTGGGGTTAGGTCTTCGCTACAAGACCCCGGTGGGACCTATCCGCTTGGACGGGGGTTACAATCTGAATCCTCCACACTACTTTGTGAACGGCGAGGTGCAACAATTATCGCGCTTTCAGTTTTTCTTGAGTATCGGCCAAAGCTTCTGATCGTTGTGGCCCTCGCCTCGGCCCTCGCGGCCGGAGGAAGGGTCTGCAGCGCTGCGCAAACGCTGGACAGCGTGGTGGCCTCCATTGGTCACGAGGCCATTACCGCCAGCGATGTGGAGCAGGAGTACCGTTTCGAGTGTTTCCTGAATGCCCAATGGCCCGCGCCGCCGCCCGATGCCGCCGCGACCCGAAATGCCCGTGAGCGTCTGACCTACCAGATGCTCCTGACCCGCGAAGAGAATCCGGGGCCCGCGGAAAAAGCGGCGAGCGAAAAGGCAGCGGCAGAGCGTCTGGCTGCGCTGCGCAAGGCATTTGCCCATCCGGATGACTTCGAGCGGGCGCTCAAGGATCTTGGCATAACCGAGGCCGAGGTGCTGGCGCGCATTGCGCAACAGGAACTCATGTTGCGGCTGATCGATCAACGCCTGCGCCCTGCCGCCTCGCCCAGTGACGAAGAGGTGGCGGAGTATTACCGGTCCGCGTTTGTTCCGGAATTCCAGAAGAAGAAAGCCGGTTCCCCGCCCCCGCCGCTTTCGGAGGTGGAAGTTGAGATCCGGGAAATTCTTACTCAAAAGCGGATCAACCAATTGCTCGATGAATGGATTGATGACCTGAAGCCCACCACGGGTGTACGGTTCCACTCATTTTAGGTGCGGGGTGTCAGGTGCCCATTGTGAAGTGCCGGAAGCCGAAACTCGAAACCCACTAGTCGAGCCGAGTTTCGAACTGTGATCTTCGAATTTCGCCTTAAGGAAGGTTTCATACGCGCTGGAAAGTATCCAAACCGGTTCGCCTGGCGATTTACCTGGTGGAAAACCTGCTCGCCTTGTCACTGGCCGCGCTAATCGTCATGGACGGCGCATGGTTCCAGCGTGTTTTGGAGCGGCGGGTCATCGCCGGACTCGAAAACGCTACGGGCGGCCGCGTGGAAATAGGCCACTTCCGCTTTAAGCCCTGGCTGTTCCAGATTACTTTGCAAAAACTGGTGATTCACGGCTCGGAAGCCGCGGGTGAGGCGCCCCTGATTTCCGTGTACGAGGTTGATGCCGGGTTGAGCCCGGCACAACTTTTTCACCAGCGCCTTCGATTGCGCCACCTGGACATGGACCAACTCCAGGTACGCCTCCACACAGATTCCCAGGGCATCACAAACTTGCCCCACCGGAAGGTTCAAGCAGCACAGCCGGGACTCGCGGATTTGATGAACCTCTCCATTGGACGCCTAACGATTTCCCACTCACTTTTCTTTTGGAACAACCAGCAGCAATCCGTGGAATTGGAGGCACGGGAATTGGCCGTTCTTCTGCGCATGACGAAAGGCCATTACAACGGCGCGATTTCTTCCTCCGCCACCACCATTCGCTCGTCGCACTGGTCGTCTCCCACCATCAATTTCAATAGCCGCTTTGAGCTGTCTGCCACCAGTCTGGCCTTCTCCTCGTTTGCATGGCAGACCCAGGGCACGTCCGGCGAAGCTGCCTTTACCGTCATTCCTCAGCCTGCGGTGCAGGCTTCCGGCTCGTTCCATGGTTCAGCGGATATCCCTTCCCTCGCCCGTTTTATCGGCGCGTCCGAACTGCGGGCCGGCACGCTGCAAATCGAAGGTACGGCCGTTTATCAGGACGGAGCCATCTCCGCGCGAGGACGCGCCCAGGCCCGCCAAGTGGCAATACTTACCTCCGCCTTTCCACCCCTGAGCGTGGAGGCCACCACCAGTTATGCGTGGGAAAATCGACGGCTCAGTCTCACCAACCTCGTTGCCTCGGTTTGGGGAGGCACAGTGCAGGGGACACTGGAAGCAGATTTCCAAAGTTTGCCGGCAAAGTTCCATCTCAACTCCCGCCTCCACCAGATGCGGTTGGATAATTTCCTGCGCCCCGTGCGCACTCCCAGCGTCCTCCTGGCCCAGTTGCACCCGGCCTCCACGGCTGACGGCACCCTTAACGCCACGTGGACAGGACGGGGAGAAGGGCTCAAGGCCGACTTTGATCTTGCCATGCAGGCGCCCACAAGGACTCCCCCCGGCGTGCTGCCTGTAAGCGGCGCCGCTCGCGGCACACTGGAAGACGGCCGTAGCCTGACCCTTCATCTTGCCGCAGCCGAATTCCATACGCCGCATTCCCATATCACTGCACAGGGGACGCTGGCAGAAAA
>JARLGN010000035.1 GCA_031292775.1 Acidobacteriota bacterium
GAGCCGCAGTTGCGCTCACTGGGCATTATTACTATCGGGGATTTGCAACAGATGGGGCGGCAAAAGCTGCGGGAGCGCTTTGGGAAGTTCGGCGAGTGGCTCTACACCAAGTCGTGCGGGCTCGATATCGAAGCATATCAGTACGAAGAAGAGCCCAAATCGATCAGCCATGAAACCACTTTCGACGCCGACATCAACGATATGGAAGAAGTGGAGCGAACGCTTTCCTATTTGGCGCAACTTGTGGGCCGGCGCCTGCGCGACCATCGCCTTTTCGCGCGCACCGTGGGGCTGAAGCTGCGCTTCGCTCCTTTCAAAACACTCACTCGTGACGCGACGCTCAATGAGCCCACCAATCTTGATGCCGTAATCTTCTCGAACGTTCTGCGATTGCTCGAAAACGCCTGGGATGGCAAGCAGAAGATTCGCCTGGTGGGAGTGCGCACGTCGAACCTGGACCGCACGGTGTTTCAGCGGAGTTTGATCGACGCGGCGCAACATGACAAGCTCGACAAAGTACTCAAAGCCGCGGATAAGCTCCGCGAAAAGTTCGGATTTGATGCCGTGCAACTGGCGCGCTCTGTCGAAACTGGCAAGCAGCCGAACCCCCGGAAACGCCGTGAATTCCTGGGGCGGGAGTAAAAGCGTCGCAACGAAATGTTGAGAAATCTAAAGTTGCAGTTTAAATTCCTCAAAGGTTGATGATTCCTTTTCGTGAGTTCGGAAAGTCCGCTTTTGTAGAATTCCGCTGGCAAGAAGGGAAACCATGAAAACCGCTTACCTCGACATTGAAACCAGCTACGTCGGCACGTTCACGGACCAGCGGCTGTTCAAGGATTACAAGAACCATCGGATCACGGTGATCGGGATAAGAGTTGTGGACGGGGAGAAAGACTCGTTCATCCAACTCCTCGGCAAGGACGCGACGCGGGCCAACATGATGCTGGTGCTTGCAGGTGTGGAGCGGTTGGTGACTTACAACGGGCGTTCGATTCCCGACAAGGTGAAGGGTTACGTGGGATTTGACTTTCCCGTGATTGCCGCTCAATTGGGAGTGATGCTTGACCAGGAGTTTGCCCACGTGGATTTGTGCCCGGAATGCTGGAGGAAGGGCCTGTGGGGTGGATTGAAGACGGTGGAGCAAATCCTGGGGCTCAAGCGAAAACTCCCGGGCAAAGATGGCAAATGGGCCGACGAAATGTGGAAGAAATACGAGGCTTCCCACGACGAGGCCATCAAGAATGAAGTGCTCGCCTATAACCAGGAAGACGTCATGATGCTGCGGTGCGTTGAAGAGGCGCTGCAGAATCGGTAGGCGCGGGCAAGGGCAAGTCAAAAGGCAAAGCGCAAAAGGCAAAAGTGGAAAGCCTTACGCTTTGGCAGTGTTTCAGTAGTCCCCAGGTTTCTTGACCCCCTCACCCGTCTCGCCCCGGCTGATGAAAACGCCGGTTGCGAGCCACCCTCTCCCCCAAGGGGGCGAGGGCTGTAAATTCAAGCCGCTCTCCTCACTTCCTACTTGCGCTCCCACTGGCGGGCGGATGAAAATAATTCGACCATGCCGCGTCCAATCGACCCCGCCACACTCCACTGCACCCGCCAACTGGAATCGCTGGCTTGGCGTGAGGGACGCCGGTTCGTTGCCGGTTGCGACGAAGCGGGGCGTGGGGCGCTGCTGGGGCCGCTTTATGCCGCCGCGGTCATTCTCGATCCTGCCATAGTGATTCCTGGCATCAACGATTCCAAAAAGCTCACACCCAAGCGGCGTGAAGTGCTGGCGAAGGAGATTCGCGCCAAGGCGCTGGCGTGGCAGGTGGTGGCCATTACCGCGGAGGAAGTGGATACGCTGAATGTTTACGAGGCCTCGCGGCAGGGCATGATGCGGGCGATCCGGGCGCTTAGCCCCGTCCCCGATTTTATCCTGACGGATGCCATGCCGCTGCGTGAAGCAGGCGGTGACTTCAGCATTCCCCACCGAGCCATTATTCACGGCGACGCGCTTTCCGTGTCCATAGCCGCAGCATCGATCTTGGCCAAGGTGGCACGTGACGAGCACCTGAGAAAACTGGACGGCGTGTTCCCGCAATATGGCCTTGCGCAGAATAAAGGTTACGGCACGCGCGGACACATGACCGCGCTGGCCAGATTCGGCCCCTGTGCGGAGCACCGCAAAACCTACCAACCGGTGAAGGATTGCCTGCTGCCGATGTTCCCCCAGTCGCTACCGGCTACCAGTTAGGTCGCTCAAGCCCATCTGCTCACGGCGGAATTCCTGCTTTATTGACCGGCGGCCAAGCATGTAGAATATCAAGCGGGCCATATCCATTAAAATAAAAGGAGAAACCGAGCCATGCCACTGACTACGGACGATAAACTATTGACCCTTAGCCATGACATAATCGAAGGATTTGACAAAGCCGATGGTGGTATTCATCCCGGGTTCAGACCCGCTCACGCGAAAGGCATCCTGCTGACGGGCGTGTTCATGCCCTCGCCGGAAGTCGCCTCGCTTACGCGCGCACCACATATCGAGCGGAATTCCACTCCGGTGACGGTGCGCTTCTCGGACTTCGCGGGAATTCCGACTGTTCCTGACAACGACCCTCAGGGTGCGAGCCCTCGCGGTTGCGCGATTCGCTTCCACCTTGCTGAGCATGTTCACACCGACATCGTCGCTCACTCGGTTGATGCCTTCCCGGCGCGCACGGCGGAAGAATTCCTGGACTTCCTCAACGCCCTGATTTCGACCGATCCTGCGGGGCCGCACCCGAATGCCATTGAGCGGTTCCTGGGAGCGCATCCGGCGGCTTTGACATTTGTGCAAATTCCCAAGCCGATCCCGACCAGCTTTGCCAGGGAGTCGTTGTTTGCGGTGTCTGCATTCAAGTTTTCCAACGCGGATGGCGTGAGCCGCTACGGGCGCTACCGGATGCTGCCGGCAGCCGGCAATGAATATCTGGACGAGGCCGGAGCGGCCGCGCAGGGTCCAAACTTCCTCTTCGACGAGATTAAGGAGCGGGTCGCCAAGGAACCGGTCAGGTTTCGTATCAAAGTGCAGTTGGCTAAGGACGGCGACACCGTTGACGATGCCACTGTCCGCTGGCCTGAGAATCGTGCTCAGCTCACGTTCGGCGAAATCAGTTTGAAGGAGATTGCGCCGAACAACGCCAGCGAGCAGCAGCACATCATCTTTGATCCCATTCCGCGAGTGGATGGCATCGAGACCTCGGCCGATCCTCTCTTTGAGCCGAGGGCGAATATCTATCTGATGACCGGGAGACGGCGCAGAGCAGCCGCGAAACAATAGACACTGGGCAATAACTCTGAACAATCTGAACCGCCGACAACGTCGAGCAAGCAAGTAACGCGGACCTAGGGTACAAGATCCGCGGCCTTTGATCCGGAATTATGTGATCAGGTTCAAATCCGCGTGAGCGCATCAAAGCTGTAGGTCGGTTGGCCCAGTACGAGCTCAGCTCTGTTATTCACCTCTCGGGCCATGCCTGCCGATGTTCATTTTGCCGAATTGGGCACGCCATGGAGTTATTCCATGCGCCGCTTGCGGATTGTGCGCGATCGTGGCACGATGGGCCTCGGGAAGAATTCATGAATGCAGCAGACGCCAAATTGGTAAAAGCCGAAAACCGGCCAGTCGTGGTTGGCACGGGACAGGAACTGGTTCCCGTCAAGCGTCCCTCCCGCGCCAGATTTGCCATCGCCTTCGGTGTGGCTGCGATCTCGGATTTCTTATCCATGTGGACGGAGTTCGTTCCGCCGGTCCAGTGGGCGATTGACCTGGGAACGGCAGGCCTGCTGTTCCTGATTCTAGGTCGAAGGTGGGCCCTATTGCCCGGACTGATCGTTGAAGCCATTCCGGGAATGGGAGTCTTTCCCGTGTGGGTTCTCGTCGTGATGTCGCTGATCGTTTACGACGAGATCAAAGCGCACAGATAAACGTGGCGCCAAAGCCCCTACGAGACGGCGACCTTCAGCACCGGCGAGCATGTGCCTATTCCAACCCAGTCCCGCAACGAGTGATTTCGTTTTTGTGCCAACCTCAATATAATGTCTCCGGCTTGCAACAACCGTCCCCACAATGGAGAGCAAATAATGGAACCACTGGAACCCGCAGTGCTCGATGGTTTGCGGAAATACAACACGCCAACCATCGCCAATGCCATTGAAGTTTTTGACGTGCGCCCTCGCAATGAAGGGTTTATGCGCCCGGAGATTCGCTGCATATTTCCCAGTTTGGGTGTAATGGTGGGCTATGCCGTGACTCTGAAGATCCAGTCCATTTCGCCTCCTGGTAAAGGTGCAGCCGTTCTACCTCCCACCCATTGGGAAGACGTTATGAAGGTCCCCGCGCCGCGGGTGATTGTGGTGGAAGATCTCGACGAACCCGCCGGCTTGGGCTCCCTTTGGGGAGAAGTCAACGCCAACATGCACAAGGCCATGGGATGCGTGGGCGCCATCACCAACGGTTCCGTGCGCGATCTTGACGAAGTTGAGCCCCTGGGGTTCCATTTCTTCGCCCAACACATTGCGGTGTCGCACGCTTACGTTCACATTGTGGAGATTGGAACCCCGGTGCGCGTGGGTGGGCTCACGGTGCGGCCCGGCGACCTGATGCACGCAGATCGCCATGGCGTAACGAATATCCCGCTCGATTTGGCCGCCAGGATTCCCGAGGGTGTAAAGACCGTGGACATCATGGAGCGCCAGATCATTAACTATTCCCAATCACCTGATTTTACCGTCGAGGGGCTTACCGCTCTTTGGACCCGCTTGCGCCCGTAGCGCTGACCTTGAGGTCAGCATATGTTTTGTTGGGCCGAACGGCGTTCGGCCTCTGAGTGCCGACCTCAAGGTCGGCGCCACATGCGCTTCAATACTGCCAGCCGCACCATTGGAAAAGGCACGCTCCAAAAACAGGGTTCCATAGCCGGTAGAGCGGAGTACAATAGCGACGCTCGTGCAGACTGGATGGCGTAAAAATGCGACCTCGGCTTCCGTAGCGATTGTTGGCTGTCCGGGTATTGGCGCACTGTCCGGTTTCTGGGCGACTTTATTTACTTGTCTGAAGGGAGAAGAAACGATGCGAAGAGCATTCTTATTGGCGGGCAGTTGTGTGGGGCTCGCCATGCTTTTGACCGTCATGATAACCACGCAACCGTTTGCTGCCGCGCAGGAGACACAGCAACAATGGGGTCCCAACGACCGCAACCGGCCGGAGCCGCCCATCATCACGCCCGGAACGGCCAGCACGCAGGCGGATCCGGGGACTCCTCCCTCGGACGCGGTGGTACTCTTTGACGGCAAGGATTTGTCCAAATGGGAGAGCATCAAGGGAGGTCCGGCGAAGTGGACTATGGGTGACGGCTATTTCGCCACGGTACCGGGCACGGGCTTCATTCAGACCAAAGCCGCCTTCGGTGATTGCCAGTTGCACATTGAATGGGCGGCGCCCAACCCGCCCCATGGCACGGATCAGGACCGCGGCAACAGTGGAGTTTTCCTGCACGGGCTCTACGAAATCCAGGTCCTTGATTCTTACGATAACGTAACCTATGCCGACGGGGAAGCCGCCGCCGTCTACGGGCAGTATCCCCCGCTGGTCAACGCAGCGCGGAAGCCCGGTGAATGGCAGACGTACGACATCGTTTTTCACGGCCCACGCTTCGATGCCAGTGGAAAGTTATTGCGGCATGCCAACGTCACCGTGATCTTCAACGGCGTATTGGTGCAAGATCACGTGGAAATTATGGGGCCCACGGCGCATCACCAGCGTCCGCCCTATACCCCGACACCGGAAAAGCTTCCCCTGGCATTGCAGGACCACAATCACCCCGTGCGGTATCGCAACATCTGGATTCGGGAGCTCAAAGAGGGGCAGTAATAACACGCTTGTGCGTGCGCGGCTGGGGAGTAAAGTTTAAAGGCTGAAGGGTAAAGGATAAGATTATTGGGGGTAAAGTGTGCAGCAATGCACGGTGACGCTTTACCCTTTAACCTTAACCCTTTACACTTTCCTTGATGCCTGCAGGTGAAAAATACTCCTTGTGGTTCATGCCAACGGGTGACGTGTGCGCCCGCCTGTCGGAGATTCTCCAACGCCTGAGTGCCAGGCATGGCGCGCCGGAATTTCCCCCGCACGTAACCCTGCTGGGGGGCTGCGTGGGTCCGCGTTGTGAGCTGATTTGCAAGTCCGCACAAGTCGCTGCCGGCATTCGGCCCTTTCCCATCCGGCTGGGCAAGATTGATTTTTTCGACGAATACTTTCGCTGTCTTTTCGTTCGCGCGGCGCTCACCAAGCCGCTTCAGAATGCGAATCTTGCCGCCCGCCAGGCGTTCGACAGCAGATGCGAGCCTGAATTCATGCCCCACTTAAGCCTTCTTTACGGAAATTTCCCTCCAAGCCTAAAGGAACACATGATTGCGGAATTGGGGCAGCGGCTCGACATTCAGTTCAAGGTGCGAAGCCTTCATCTCTATCGGACTCATGGTGCGCCCGGCCAGTGGCGGCGCGTGGCGAGTTTTGGCCTTATGATTTAGGGAGGTGACTTATGCTGATCGTTCATGTCTTCGTGAAAGTAAAGCCGGACTGCGTTGACGCTTTTAAGGAAGCCACCAGTGCGAACGCGAGCCAGAGCTTGAAAGAACCGGGCATCGCGCGCTTCGACGTGATTCAGCAAGCCGACGACCCTACGCGATTCGTCCTGGTCGAGGCTTATCGGAGCGTGGAGGCCACCGCCGCGCACAAGGCGACGGCGCATTACGCCGCGTGGCGCGACCGGATGGAGTCCCTGATGGCGGAGCCGCGCTCCAGTGTGAAATACTCCAATGTATTTCCGGGCGAGAAGGGCTGGTGAAGCGCTAATGCAATTTGAGTTCGCAACCGCAACACGCATTA
>JARLGN010000258.1 GCA_031292775.1 Acidobacteriota bacterium
AACCTCCCAAGAGCGGGTATCACTACGATGATGTGCGGGCATTCTACCATGGGAAGTTCACGCGTTTGCCCTGAGAGAAGGCTGGCATCTTACCCAGCCCACCCCGATTTGCCCGCAGTGCCCAATTGAGGTATAATCGGACAATTAATTCTTGGGCGTCATGCCGTGAACGAATTTATTGGGCCAAGCACTACACCGTTGACTACCTATAAATGGGCAAGCCCCTCAGGCGGCGGGTTTGGGCGAGCATTCGATCAAGACCTTGAGTAATCGTTATCAAGCACAGAATCAATAGATTACATGTTTCGGCAGAGCGGAGGGGCTCACCCCTAAGGCCTTCGAGGTGAATTGGATGAGGTTGTTCGTCGGGTCGCAATCCCGAGTTCCCGGATTCTCGCGGAAGCGGAAGCTGATCCGACTCAATGTCTTTGTCCCGGCTCTGGTCGTGGCGGTTCTTTTCTCAGTACATTGGTGCACGCCGGACGGTATTCCCCCTCAGCCTATTGATTCCTTCGTGCTTGCATTGCATTCCCTGGAGACGCAACGCGCGGGCAAGTTCCGCGTCCTGCACTTTGGCGATTCCCACATCGCCTCTGACAATGAGAGTTCAATAGTCCGGTCCAGCCTTCAAAACCGGTTTGGCGACGGTGGGGCCGGACTTGTGCTTCCCTGGGGCGGGCCTCGCCTTTCCACGATAAACTTCACTTATGGCGGCACTTACGGCTGGCAACGCTCTCACCCATCCTACAACAGCCCCATTGAAGACACCGGCCTTTCCTTGAGTTACATTGAAGCCGAGTCCCCCAATCAACGTGTATGGATTGAGGCGCGAGGCGGCGAGTTCCGCGTCGATTACCTGGCTCAGCCTGGGGGAGGCGACGCCGAGTTCCTGCTCGATGGCATGTCCCTGGGGCGGAGAAAGATGGGCGCCAGCTTCCCGCAGGTGGAAACAGCACGCTTCCAGGCGCCCGGGCCCGACGCACCTCATCGGTTTGAAATCCGAACCCTCGATTTTGGCCGAATTCGGCTTCTCGGTGTCTCGGTGGAGAAGGCCGCGCCGGGAGTCGTCTATAGCGCGCTGGGACTGGTGGGAGCGCGAGCGGAGTACCTGCTGAAATGCCGTGAGGAATCCTTCGAGGCGCAAATAGCGGCCGAGCAACCTGACCTGGTCATTTTGGGTTACGGAACCAATGAAACCAGCGGATCCTATCTTGATCAGAATTCCTACGAAACCGCCCTTATTTCCATCATTTCGCGAATCCGCCGTGCCGCCCCTTCCGTACTCATCATCCTTCTCACGCCGCCCGACCGCAGCGATAGCCGATCCGGTCCGGCCCTGAGAATCCATCGGATCCTGCAGGAAGTCATTGCGGCGCAACGCGACGTGGCAAGGAGGGATGGAGCCATCCTGATGGACCTGCACACGGCGATGGGCGGCACGGGGGCTGCCGAACGCTGGGCGACCACTTCCCCGCCCCTGGCGCGGTCCGACATGACGCACTTCACCAATGAGGGCTACGACCTGCTGGGCCGCTATATTGCGGGCGGAATCATGAAACTCTATGACGCGGGAGCGGATACCACCGGCTTGCCATCCAATGTGTTGGAAGCAAACGGGCATCCGGGCGAGTTACTACCTCCGCTTTATCCAGTTTCGACGGGGGGCACAAGACCTTCCGCCGGGCCATGGGAAGAATCGGATTCCTCTTCCACCGCTGCTCAAATATTTTATTTCCTCAAAACTGACGGCCAAGTTGTTGTAACCAACGACCTTGCCACTATTGATTCCACGCAGGGCAAGGTGATTACTGCGCAGCAAGCACGATGTGTGTTGCGCGGGAAAGCCACCCCTTGCGATAATACAGGTCGATGGTAGTCACAACTCGATCATTTTGGCGTTTTTGCATTACAGGGGTCGCTACCACTCTTTTCCTGGGCCTCGGCCTTCAGTTGTCCAACACTTGTGCTGCTTACCAGGAAGCATCCTCTACAACCAGGAAGACCTCCAAGACCCGAAAAAAGCACGCTCGGCCCCGGCCAGTTCCCGCGAAGCCCGTTCCCTTAAATGCTCTGAAGCCTGTGCCCATTGAAATGGGAGATGGAAATCCCTTGGGAACTTTCTTCCAGGCGTTGGCTAATGTCGAGGCCCCGCAGGCCGATGCGGCGGAGCCCCCAGTGGTACACGTTATCCACTTTGGCGACTCGCACGTGGCCTCGGATTATTGGGCAGGGGTACTGCGGGAAAAGCTTCAGTCGCGGTTTGGCGATGCGGGCCCCGGGTTTGTGCTTCCCGGCCGGCCCTGGCCAACCATCCGCTATGTTGAAGCCAAGTCTCTTGACGGACAGGGCTGGCGGACCGACGGGCTGAAATTCGGCGAGAATGATGGGGTAGTCGGCCTCGGTGGAATGAGTCTGGAGAGTTATCGCGAAGCCAATCCGGTTTCCGCCCTCGCGTCGTTTTCCCAGTTTCAAATCTTCGCCGCCACCAGTCCCGGCAGCACATGCTTGCAAGTTCAGGTGGATGACCTGGATGTTCACGATCTAACTTCGCATACGGAACCGGTGATCCCCGCACCCGCGCCACCTGCACCTGAAACGCTGGTTCCCGAACCGAGCAGCAAATCCCTGGGCGGGGGCGCGGGATATCCCCCCGATCCTCTTACCCCACCCGTGACCCACAAGCGCAGCAAGAAGCACAAGACGCGCCGCAAAGCCACGCCGCCGGGACCGCCATGGAAACCCTGGCCTTCAGATTCCCCTCTCGATCTTCTTGAGTTGACCAACTCCGCGCCGCTGGCCGCCGGCCCTCACCGGATTTCCATTCGCAGCGATTGCGGGGCCCACGCCCGTTTGCTGGGCCTGGAACTTTACAATGGCTCGAAAGGGGTTGTGTACGATACAGACGGGGTGAATGGCGCACGATTGGTGGATGTGGAAAAGCCTCTACCGGCGTTGCGGAAGGCGCTGCTGCAGCAATCCCACCCAGCGTTGATTATTGTTTCATACGGAACCAACGACATCGGGACAAAGGGTTTTACCTCCAGCGAATACGAGGAGAGAGCGTTTCAGATTCTCAGTAAACTCAAGAAAGACGCCGGCGACGCTTCCATACTCGTCACGGGCCCGACCGACCGGGGAAACCCGCGCAAGAGCCGGCGAGCCTCCATTCAGGCGGCGCAAGCATCTCTTCAACCTGCCTTGCGAAAGGCGGCACTGCGGGCGGGTTGTGCTTATTGGGATCAGCAGGCCGCCATGGGGGGACCCGGCGCCATGACCCGATGGGTGCGGGCCGGACTCGCAGCCTACGACTACGTTCATATGTCGGGGTTGGGCTACCAGAAATTGGCGGGCATGCTCTACGATCAGCTTATGGCCGAGTATGGTAATTTCCACAAGTCAGAACCAGCACAGTAGTATTATCTCTACCCTATTCCCGCAGGCTAAGGTTTATGGCTCTCGTTGAACCGGTCTTTCTTCTGTTTGCGCTGATTGCCTGCCTGCTTTATCGATCCACGTCGCGCCACGAAACCCTTCGCCCCTTCGTCCTGGTAGCCCTTTCGCTGTTTTTCTATTCCACCTGGAATCCCCTGTACTGCCTTCCCATCACCATCACGGCGCTTCTGGATTTCAACACCTCGTGGCTGCTGGTTCGCACCTCGAACCCGCGCACCCGCAGCTTGCTGCTTACCACTGACATCCTGCTGAACCTCGGCATTCTGGCCGTGTTCAAGTATTTCAACTTCTTGCACGATGGCGCCGCGCAATTTCTGACGGCCTTTGGACACACGCTGCCACCCGCGCCTTTCCGCGTGATCTTCATGGTGGGGATTTCCTTCTACACGTTCCAGTCGATGAGCTATGTCATTGATGTCTACCGGGGCGAGCAAAAACCGGCGCGAGGATTCATGGAATACTTCGCGTTCGTCTCCTTCTTCCCCACCCTGCTCGCCGGCCCCATCACCCGTGCTCGCGTGCTTCTGACGCAAATCCAGCAGCCCTCAAGTCCCCTTACCGACGAACAGGGCAGCCGGGCACTGATGATGATCGCGCGGGGATTCATTAAAAAGCTGGTCTTTGCCGATTACCTGTCGGTCAATCTGGTGGACCGAGCCTTCGAACTGCCGCGCATGTTCTCGTCGGTCGAAATCCTGATTTCAGTGTATGCCTTCGCCGTGCAGATCTACTGCGACTTCTCTGGTTACAGCGACATCGCCATCGGCACCGCGCAACTGCTGGGCTTTCAACTGCCCGACAACT
The DNA here is from genome assembly GCA_031292775.1 of Acidobacteriota bacterium. Lineage (GTDB taxonomy): Bacteria > Acidobacteriota > Terriglobia > UBA7540 > UBA7540 > Bog-366. The sequence goes on from JARLGN010000258.1 coordinate 4,258, forward strand.
TTAACTCTCCCTACCGGGCGGAATCGCTGACGGAATTCTGGCGGCGTTGGCACATTTCGTTTTCCACGTGGCTGCGCGATTACATTTTCTTTTCGCTTCCGAGTAGCAGGCGTTCGAAGTGGCGG
>JARLGN010000259.1 GCA_031292775.1 Acidobacteriota bacterium
CATCAACCTACTGTCATCCCGACCGAAGCGGAGGGATCTGCGGCTGCTCTTAAAAAAGCCGATAGACCATCCCACATCTCAAAGACGCCCACCCGATCTTCCGATTGCCCGCCCCCCTGCGACACGGAGAGTGCGAGACCGTCAGCCTTACAGGCTGCGGAAAAACTCGACTCAAGGCAAAGTTTTGAAAGGGCACGACTCGGGGCACCCTGTGGGTCGCGTGGCGCAAGCGCCTGAAAATAAAGATGGGCTTCACAGACTGCGGAAAAACTCGTTGAGGAGCCGAATTCTCAAGGCTTTGTAACAAGGGCATGACTTTAGTCAGGCCAATAAAGCCAATCAAATCAATGTTGGGCTTTAGCCCCTGCAGAAGCCGATAGGAACACGCTCTCCAAACTGGCCCTTTTCCGCAGCCCGTCCAGCCCCCAAGGCACGCTCGACACACATTCCAAACCCCGCTCGAAAAACACGCCCGCCCCTTCCCTCGTTCCGCCGCAGCCGAGTACCCCTTCCCCCAAAGCCCCCTCGCGCATCCGAAAGCCTAAGACAAGCCGACTTCCCGGGGTTGATCGGGGAGATACATCCCGGGAACGGAGGTCAGACATCGGCATGTAATCGGGAGGATTCATTGCCGCCTACCGCCCGGCGAGTTAGTTCACGTAGTTTCTCTAAACCCTCCATTGAGGCCGATGGCCCTGAACCCTCCGGGCAGGCGCAATTATGGCTCGTACCAATCGAGCGAATAAATTTCTTGCGTTCCTACGTCCTTCAGCACCATCGGAGCACCATCAGGAGTCATCCCAAACTCCAACCCCGCCAGCCGCCCAGCCTGGCGGATTCCTTTCAAGCTTGCGACCTCTTCCTCCTGCCGGTCGCTTACTCGCACACGCATCACGGCAGACTCTGGTCCATAGCGCAGGTAATACAAATACTTCCCATCGCGCGACCACTTCATCAGCCCCGAACCATGCGCCAGGTCGGTCCATGCCCGGCTCTTGAAGTCAAACAGCATGATCCTCTGCCCATCCGAAGCCGCCGCGCCGACATACCTCCCGTCCGGAGACCAACTCGGCGCAAAGAATCCCGCCGACCCCGGAAGCGATTCGATGCTCTGCGACTTCAAGTTCAAAACATGAATCTCAACCTTCGTCGGCTCCTTCGCGTAGAAGGGGAAATCGCTGTACATTACCGAATCGCCATCCGGAGACCAGCAGGTGTTCATCTCCTCGCCCCGCCCCGCAGAAACAGGCTTGACCTCGCCGCCGCTTGCGGAAATCCAGTACGACCTCTGCTCCTTGCCTGTGCCGATTCCGTAGAACAGGATTCTGCTTCCATCCGGGGACCACTTCGGCACCATCGCCTCCATGGGCGCGAACGTGAGCTGCAGCCGCTCGCTCCCGTCCAGACGGCTCCGCCACAATGTTCCTTCCGGATAGGCTACATACGTAACCCATTGCCCATCGCGCGAAAAATCGACAAAACTGGCGGAGATTCCGCCCATGTACGTCACGAAGTCTCCCGTCCGCGCGTCAAACCGCTCCAGCTCTCCTCGCAGCTGCTGACCAATCACGAACAACTTTCGCCCATCCGGGCTGAACGCTGGCGCCAGGGAGCTCAATTGTCCGTTCGTCAACTGCGCCGGTTCCGCAATTGATGGAAACAGCCGACCAAGAAAACTCTGCTTCCCAGGCATCGACCAGATGTCCGACCGGCCTCCCTTGGTCACCTGGAAGACAAAGAATCTCCCATCCGGCGTCCAAAGTCCGCAGCAGAAGTTGATCGGCCCGTCGGCCGGCCCCGCACTGGTCTTCTCCGCTCCCCGCCGTTGCGGCAGCAGTGGATGGAGATCGGCGCCTTCGCGCGAGACTTCCCAAATTGAACTGGTCGAAGTAGTCACGTCGGCAACCGTCAATCGCACCCGCGTCCCATCCGGAGACCAGCGCGGTTGCCATCCCAGGCCCGGCAACGTCACCAGCAACCTGGGCTCGCTGCCGTCGCTCCTGGCTCGATACAAATCCTTGCCTCGCGCATACACCATCTCCTGGCCATCCGGCGACCACGAAGCATCCCAGGCGGAGGCATCGCCGAGCCGATGAGCCGCTCCCGCTGGCACGGGAACACCCCACAACTGCAAGGGCCCCGCTTGATCCACCGTTCCACCCACCAGCAGTTCCGAACGCTTTGGAGAAAAATCCATCAGCTGCGGCAGGGGAAAGGAGACGGCTACTCGACCTGTTTCTCCCCCGCTCGCTGAAACCTCGGCAATCCACGGCGCGTCCTGCGAGCCTTCCATGAAGTACACCCGCCTCTCATCTGCAAATAACGACGCATCCGGACCGCCAACATGACTGGCAATCCCCCGCTTCATAGCACCGTCAAGTGTGATCCGCACATACCCCGAAGCACTTGGGTGCGCGGACGCAAGACGCCGGAGAACAATCGCACCTGTTCCCAGCGCGAGTAGCAGCAGCATCGCCAGCACCGGCAAGGCTGCAACTCGCCATTTCATCCCATTTGCCGAACCGGTCGTGGCCTCTTGCGGGGCGTCAGCATTTCCATTGCCTGCAGCACCGGCTGACGGACTTGTCATTCCTTCAACGAGGCTTCCCTCCTTCACCGCGACATTCATCCGATACCCGCGCTTGGGAACCGTCTGGATGTGCTCTTCCCCCTCCGGCGTCTTGCCCAATTCGCGGCGTAGAAGAAAGATGTTCTGCGTCAAATTGCCTTCCTCAACGAAGCTGTCCGGCCAGACCCTTTCCATCAACTCCTGCTTCGAAACCACCTCGCCATGCCGCCTCACCAGCACCAGCAGCGTCTCCAGCGCCCTGGGCTGCAGAGGCACCACATCGCCGCCACGGCGCAAGAGCATCTGCGCGGAATCCAGCACGTATAAACCGAATTCGAATATCTCCTGCTGGCTCAACGTGATGTCTCCTTGAGAAATCCCTGAGAAAATCCTGAGCGCAACTTGAGGACGCGCCGCGGTCCCGCTGCTAATTTCCTTTCGGGTAAAGATCACGACGCAGGGAGCACCGCATCATGGCCACAATGGTCTCACGACCGGTAAGTGCCCGCATCGACGATTATTTCTTCGCCGGAATGTCGCTTGTCATCCTCGCAAGTGTCTTTTCGGGATTTGCGCATAGCTACTTTCTTGCCGGCGTAATCCATACGGCGTTGCCTAGCCCAATTATCCATATCCATGCGGTCGTCTTTTCAGCCTGGATCCTGCTGTTGATAGCACAAACCACCCTGGTTTCGATTGGCAAGGGTGCCTGGCACATGAAACTTGGGATTCTGGGCGCAGGGCTGGCGTGCCTGGTGGTGATTTTCGGCGTGATGGCAATCGTCGATTCAACCAGAAGGCACTTCGCGCCGCCGGGCCTCGACGCCGGAACGTTTCTGGCTATCGATCTTGCGGAGATGGCGATCTTTGCATTCTTGATCTCGTGGGGCTTGCGTGTGCGCCGCGATGGGCCTGCCCACAAACGCCTGGTCATGCTGGCTACCAGCGTAATGATGTTTGCGCCCGTAAATCGTTGGCCATTTGCCTTCATCACGCGCTTCCCTCCGTCGACTTCTCTCATTGTCTACGCTTTCCCCGCTTCCATCATCGTATTTGACCTCTTGACCCGGCGAAGAGTCCACCGCGTGACGGTCTGGGGATCCCTCCTGATCGTTCTCATGGTTCCGGCCATGTTCGCGCTTGGCCACTCGACGTTCTGGCAACACTTCACTACATGGGTCCAGCAGTGATGGCTGCACCTCGTTAGCAATCCCCAACTCTCACTTCAGGAGAATACAGATGATTCCCACCGCTCTCTCTCGTGCAACTTCGGCAGCGCCACCCGAACACGGCTTGCAAACACCGGATCCGCAGCGTCCGTCCGCGGAAATCCGTGAAGGCAAGTCAACGAGAAACTCCATGCAAGCCGCCCAGCAGCCTCATTCCCAATCCGACCATCGCTTTTTCCTCACCATGGCGATCCTGGCCGCAGCAACGGTCATCGTGGGCTTCTTTCCAGTCTATTTTCAGAAACCTCTGGAGCCACTGGTTCACCTCGCGCCAAGCCCGAAGCTTGCCACCCTCCTCCTCATCCACGGTGCTGTAATGACCGCCTACATCGTCTTCTACGTCCTGCAAACCGCTTTGGCCACCGCCGGACGCAAGACTCTTCACATGACCCTCGGCTGGGCTTCCCTCGCGTTTATTCCAACCATCGCGATCCTTGGTACTCTGGCAGTCATTTATGGCGCGAAACTTGGCCACAAGCAGGTTTGGCCCGACCTCGAGACCAATGCGATCATCAACATATTCGATGTTCCTGTCTTTACAATCCTGGCCACCGCCGCGATCCTGCTTCGAGCGAAGCCCGAGTCACACAGACGCCTCATGCTTCTTTCTTTGGTTGCTGGCATTCTGCCGGCGGCTATCGCACGCACTCCCGTGATCCGGCTTGGACCCGCGGGCGTCGGCGTCACAATTTTCGCCTTCCTGCTTGCCGGACCGGTCTACGATCTGATTACCCGGCGCCGCATTCATCCGGCCTATCTCTGGGGTCTCCTCTTCGTCGTGGGCAGCATGCCCCCGACCCGTCTGGCCATCGGGCACACACAGGCTTGGCACCACTTCGTCGATTGGGTCATTCGCTAGGAGCGCTCCCGATCAAACCGATACCACATGCCACAATGTTCAACCGGATCGGTCCCGGCAAACGCCGCAGCGTCCGGAAAAGAACCTCCAAAGCGCGGCCTTACCCTGCCTCGCGCGAGCTACAAAAAAACTTCCCGGCAATTTGCAGTTTAATTAGCACCGTTGGCGCAGACTTTTAGAGTGAAGGCAAAATGCCCTCACCTGGAGACATCGCCATGAATGAACCAATCGCCACACTGACCCCCAGGCCCACCCAGGAACAACTCTTTCCCGCACTCACCAATCCCGCCGTCGCCCACTGCCAGGAGGTCCGGCAATACGTATACGAGTTGGAAATGAAAAAAAAGGAAGGCGAGACGGTTGCCTCGTATAACGCCGATAAGGCTTACCTCCGTGCCTTGCCTCCGCTCTTCGGCTATCAAAACGCATGCGAC
>JARLGN010000260.1 GCA_031292775.1 Acidobacteriota bacterium
CTGGGGAGTGGCCAGAACAATCCTCTGGGCCTGGATCCTGACCATCCCTGTTTCCGGAGCATTCGCAGCCTTGTGCTTCTTCCTTATTCACCATTTTCAGCCTGCGGCGTAGCAAGCCATTGCCGCTCGTCACTGGTTTTGGCTGATCGGCGTAGCGGAGGTCGCGGAGTGCCCCTCCGTAGGAAGGTTCCGCCGGACCGGTTTTGTAGGGCCGAACAGCGTTGGGCCTCTTGGACGGCGTCGTGGTCGAGTTGAAGCCCGCGATCGTTGACCAGGTGGGCCACTACGGTTTGCTCGGGTTCTGCCCTTTTCGGTCCTTTCTTGCTTGTCACTCGTCACTTTTCACTTGTCACTGTTCTCACCGGCCAACCCGTCGCCCAGATCGGCAGCGAAGTGCCGCCGAAAAAACGGCCCGCGAGCGTCCTTGGCCGTGCCCACACACCACTCTCGCCAACCACCACCGAACGTCCGAATCTGCCGTTCGAACTCCTCAATCATTTCATCACGATTGATTAACATGGCGGTCCTCCTTGGACATCGAAACGTATGTAACGTGGTGCCTGTCCCCGGGTTCCCCCAAGAATAAAAGGCTCCTGACCCCTTTTCTCTCCCCCTGACCCCTTTTCTCTCCTGACCCCTTTTCTCTCCCCTGACCCCTTTTCTCTCCCTCGGCGGCTCAACACGTTCGCATACGGTAGCGTATGATCGCATACGCCAACCTGGAAGGGGTGACGTGTCACCCCTACAGCCGGTGCGCAGCACCGCGTTCGTAACGCCGCCGCTCTCGTCCCCCCCGACAAGGCTTCTAGGGATGAACCGTTTCTTTGGTTACACTGGTCAGCATCCCCGGCTGGCCTTTCGCTGGGGCGGTGAAGGCCAGAGTCCACTTGTTGTAAGCCTCGCCCGCAACCACTGGACGGTCGGAAAACGAGACGGAGCATTCATCGCCTGAACCACAGGAGCCGGTATCACCGGAATCGCCCTTGATGGGAACAGCTTCTTTGTGGCCGAGCAGCGCCATGTACAGCTTGCCCGCTTCCAACCATCCCGCCGCATCCATCGGTCCTTTATGGGGGCGAAGCAAGGCATTGAGGGCGGCGACGTTGTGAGGATCGCTTTCGGCGTGCGCAACCTCCAGCATTCCGATTGCTGTCGGGATCACCCAGATGTGTTCCAACGCCGGAATCTTCACTACGGTGAAGGCCGTTTGATCGTCAGTCTGGACGGTCATCTTTCGGAACCGCAGTATCATAGCTCCCACCGCCCAGGAAGATTCGATTTGGGTGCACGTCCATGGCTCCCGAAGATCGTATCCATACGCCTTGAGAAGAGATTCGCCAGCACCTTTGCTGAGCGAGGCCAGCAAGGACGATCCTCCACAAGAGCTATCCGGAGGCCTTTGCGCTTCAGCGCACAGTGAGAGAAGCAAGAGACACGGAAGAAATGTTAGCGTCTTTATCATTTCGGATCACCCAAGACATCCCATGCTCGTTGGTCTGCCCCCTTTTCACGCTCATAGGGGGCGGGGACAGACACCTCGTTTCCTGGTTTTTTCCTGCGGAACTCATGGTTGAGGCTCACGTCTGGAACGACCGGGTATCTTGTGGGCCGGGGCTCCTTGCGGTTCGCGGACGCCCGCCCTTACCGGGCGTCAAGCGCCGGTGCGTACGCTGCTCGAGCGCTTCCGTGAACTCCGCCGACCCCAACGGGCGCCCGCTGTGCGTACATTGGCGAATGGCGCGCAGTTCGGATTCCGCCTCCCCCTGCTCCAGGAACTGCCGCCAACTGATTTCTGACCAAGCTCGGCGCCACGTCGACATGTCCAGGCAGGCGTCCGAGTCGGCGGTCCCGCAATGTGCGGCGGCGCTGGACCACGGCCACGCCGCCGCCTCCGCCACCATACCCGCCCGCACCGGGTTCAGCTCGGCATAGCGCAGCGCCGTCCACAAGTGGCCCGGGTCCATGGGACAGGAATAGAATCGCCCCTGCCACACATGCCCACTGGTCGCGTGCGCCACATTCCAATAGGCGGCGTAACGTCCATGCACTTGTTGGAAAGTCGCGGCCAGAACTTCCGCTTGGCCTGGCACGGCCACCAGATGGACGTGGTTCGACATCAGGCAATATCCCAGCACCGACAGTGGCTGCTCGCGTAGGGCTTGGTGCAGCAAATCCAGGTAGACCAGGCGCTCCGTGTCGTTGGCCAAAATGAACTGCCGTCCGTTCCCGCGCTGCGTCACATGGTGCGCAACATCGGCAATCACCACCCTCGCGACCCGCGGCATGACTTGCACCCTTCCGGGAGACCCCGTCTCCAACCCTCAAACGGCAAATTAGTACGCTTTGCGGCGGGGCGGGTCAAGAGAAAAGATGTCGAATCGGTAAACATGACCCATATTTCCCAAGAAATTACCGTCCCCTCGTGGGCGCGAAGAGGTCCCGCAGAAAAACAGGAAACGAGGTGTCTGTCCCCATCCCCCCCCACGGCTATCAATGGCTAATAGGGTCTTGTCACGCAATAGATTCCAGGCACCAACAGGAATTTGTACGCGGCCCCTGATGGGGCGTAAAGCTGCCGTTACATTTCGGCTTGCCATCGCGGGCGCCTTGACGGGTTTGTATTCAAGTCAGCACCTACGGGCCTCTGGCCTGGGCATTGCTTCATCCTCACCTTTGGGGCTCCTCCCTAAATAAGAGCACTGCCTTGTTTTGTGGTTCACAGACATTAAGCTCGGTTATCATATGCAGGGCTGGTTCCGTATCTGTGGATTCTCTGGGTAGAAACCTGATGCCACGCCCACCCGTGCGCGCCGACTGATTCGCTGATTTGGGCGGCGCGGATGATGCCCCAGCCTTTGCCTGAGCTGAACAAAGGAAACCCATGGAAACCACCATGATGATTGTTGACTCGCATCTCGATTTATCCTGGAACGCCCTTAACTGGCGGCGCGACTTGACCAAGAGCATCGCGGAAATCCGCCGTTCGGAAGAGGGCATGAAAGACCGCAAGCGCGGCCATAACACGGTGTCGTTTCCGGAATTGCAGAAAGCTGGAGTGGCCGTGTGCCTGGCGACGGTCCTGGCGCGTTGCAGCAAGCTCAAGGATCCTCTGCTCGACTATCCCAGCCGCGAGATTGCTTCGGCGATGGGCGTGGGCCAGGTGGAGTACTACCGCCTTATGGAGTCGCAGGGGCACATGCGCATGCTGCGAGACTGGGCCGCCGTGGAAGCCCACGTGGCGGAGTGGAAGCGCACAGGCGGCGAAACACCAACGGGTTACATCCTGGCCATGGAAGGCGCTGACCCCATTCTTGAACCGGGCGATGTGGAACTTTGGTGGGAGCGCGGATTGCGCGTGGTTGAGCCTGTCCACTATGGGGTTAGCTACTACGCGCACGGAACCGGCGTGCCGGGCGGTCTGACGGCGAAGGGGCGGGAATTATTGGCGGCGATGGAAGCGGTGGGAATGATTTTGGACGTTACCCACCTGGCGGAAGAGAGCTTCTGGCAGGCCCTGGAGGTGTACCGCGGCCCGGTGTTGGCCAGCCATCACAACTGCCGGGCGCTGGTGCCGGGTGATCGCCAGCTTAGCGACGAGCAGATTCGGGCCCTGGTGGAGCGCGGTGCAGTGATTGGTGCAGCCTTTGATTCCTGGATGCTCCACCCCAACTATGTGGGGGGCAAAACCGAAAATTCCCTGGTAAGCATGGAACATGTCATCAACCACATCGATCACATATGCCAATTGGCAGGCAATGCGCGGCATTCCGGGATCGGCAGCGATTTGGATGGCGGGTTCGGAACAGAACAATCACCGCGGGAATTGAACACCATTGCGGATTTGCAGATGATTCCGAACCTGCTGAGGAAACGTGGGTATAAGGAAGCCGATGTGGAAGGCATTATGCATGGCAACTGGCTGAGGTTCTTCGAGAAAGCCTGGACCAAACCCCCCAGCACCGCAGCATCGCCGGCGACATAAAAGCGGAGGCCGCGGTTCCGCGGTACGGCGAGCTCCCTTCCTGATTCAGGATGGGTGTCCGTCAGCCGACGGCCGGCGTGGTTATCCTCCGGCCTCTCATAATCCCATTGCCTTGTTGAATACTATGTTGATCGCCCTGTTTCGAGTAAGATGGAAATGAGAGTCGACTTGGCGATTATTGAATGCAAGCCCAGCGATCCCTATTTCTGAAAGGACGACAGGAAAGAGCGCAAAACACAGCCATCCGCTCTCGCGCTGAACGCCAGACCGCACCTTCATGACACCACCTAAAACCTTTAAGCTCAAGACGTTCATCATGGTGGTGCTTCTCGTACTTCTTAGTTCCGCAGGAAACTTGTTTTTCAGCATTGGCATGAAGCGCATCGGCGCCCTGCAGGGCTTGACGTTGGCCGCAATGAGGTCGGATTTTGTGGCCATTTTCTCCAGTGCATGGATATGGCTCGGCATTGTGAGTATGCTGTTGTTTCTCGCGTCGATGATGCTGGTACTATCCTGGGCGGATTTCAGTTATGTTTTGCCGGCCACCGAATGCATGTACGCGGTCATTCCCTTGTTGGGGCATTTCGTGTTGGGGGAGAGCGTGACGGCGTTGCACTGGACGGGTATAGCGCTGATTTGTTTGGGAGTGGTGTTCGTAGGACGCACGCCTCCGAACACGACGAGTAAGGAATAGCATGCGCACTGCCATTGCTCTTGCAGTCCTGGTGTTTGCCGGTACGGGTGGAGACATTGCCGTGGCCCATGCCATGAAGCGTTTGGGGGAAGTACACAGTTTTTCGCCCATGGTAATTTTGCGCTTTTTGGGCCGGGCGTTCCGTGAGGGCTGGATGTGGGTTGGCATTGCCCAGATGACCCTGGCGTTTTGTTCGCTGCTCGCCTTGCTTTCGTGGGAAGCGGTAAGCTTTGTTGTTCCCGCCACGGCATTGAGCTATGTTACAGGGGCGCTGGGAAGCAAGTATCTCCTCGGCGAGCAACTCACACCGCCGCGCTGGATGGGAATCGGCTTGGTTTCCGTAGGCGTGGCGCTGGTGTGTCTAGGGTAACAGGAGTCTGATTTGTTTTTAAGTTTTATAAGGTGGGGGATCCTCGGCGCGGCGATACTGCCTTCGCTCTCCTACTTGCTGGTCATCTTCGCGGCCCGCAGCTTTTTCCGCCGGCACAAGGCGGAACCTCGCACCTTCACTCCACCGGTAAGCATCCTCAAACCGGTTCACGGACTCGATCCCGAGGCTTACGAGAACTTCGCCAGTTTCTGCCGGCAGGATTATCCCGAATACGAAATTCTGTTTGCCGTCACGAACGAGTCGGACCCCGCCGCACCGGTGATCCGCAAGCTGATCGCTGATTTTCCCGCCTTGCCGATTCGCCTTCTGCTCACAGCAAGAAAGCTTGGCTCGAATGACAAGGTCAACAAGCTCTGCGTCCTGGCCAATGCCGCCCGGCACGGTTTGCTGGTACTTTCCGACGCCGATATTCGTGTCGGCCCGGACTACCTGCGCGCGGTTGCCGCACCTTTTCGCAACGCCAAGGTGGGCGCCGTCACCAGTATGTTCACGGGCATTCCCCTGCGCTCTCTTTGGCCGGAACTGGAAGCCGTTTACCTTAGCACTGATTTCATGCCGGCTGTCCTGATGGCCCGGCAACTGGAGGGAGTGCGCTTCTCCCTGGGCGCCACAGTGGGAATCCGACGCGAGTGCCTAAGGGAAATCGGCGGATTTGAAGCACTTGCCGACGAAGCCGCGGA
>JARLGN010000036.1 GCA_031292775.1 Acidobacteriota bacterium
CTGGCCCATGCGGACCGAATCCGGCAGATCGGTGCCCTTCATTTTGGCGAGGACCGGCTTATGGTCAAACAAGTCGATCTGCGAGGGAGCGCCGGACTGATGCAGGAAGATGACCCGCTTGGCTTTGGGGGCGAAGTTGGGAAAGCCCTGTAATCCCCCCGTCTTGGGATCGAAGCCTTCACCCGCGGCAAAGCCATCCTGCGACAGAAGGGACGCGAGGGCCGGGATGCCTAAGGCAATACCCGCTGTGCTCTGGCGGAAGAAATGGCGCCGGGTCATGGAAAGCGCAAGGTCTTTTCCGCTCGTGCTTTTCGAATCCATCATGGGTCACATCCTAACCTTGAGACAGTTCACATAAGAGGTTTGAGAAGATCATTCATACTTAGTTCCCGACAGACCCCCTCACCCCCACAACAAGCAGAACGTGGGGCCCCCTTCTCCGTCGGCTGACGGACTGGTGAATACGCCGGTTGCGGTCCACCCTCTCCCCCAACGGGGCGAGGGTAGAAAATTCAAATCAACGCCCCCCGCGCCCGTTTGGGGGAGAGGGGCCGGGGGTGAGGGGGTCGCATTGGGAACAGTCAGCGCAAATGAACAACATTGATCCCGCCCTGCAACTCACTGCTTTGTAATCGTCTCATCCAGATTCAAAATAATGCCGGCCACGGTGGTCCATGCGGCCAGTTCTTTCGGGTCGAGGCGGGGATCGCTTCTGGAGGCGCCCACGCTCAGCAATGCCTTCGCGTCATCGCCGTGCTGGCGGTAATCAGCAAGCGCTGCCTGCGCCTGCTCCAGCAAAACGGCTCGTTCCTGCGGATCGGGAGTGCGTCCGGTTGCCAGCCTGAAAGCAAAATCGATTCGGCCAGCGGGAGTCTTTCCGCCCTGGGTCATCATGCGCGCAGCGAGAAAACGCGACGCCTCAACGTAAGTCGGATCATTCAAAAGCACCAGCGCCTGGAGCGGGGTATTGGTTACGGAACGGCGAGCCGTGCACTTTTCACGGTCGGGCGCGTCGAAGGTAACGAGTGCCGGGGGAGGGACGGTGCGCTTCCAAACGGTGTACATGCTGCGCCGGTAGAGATCCCTGCCGGTGGATTCCGTGTAGGTCTGCCCGCTGAATCCTCCGCCGAGAGCCATCTCTTCCCACAGACCTTTGGGTTGATAGGGGTAAACGCTGGGTCCGCCGATGCGAGTGTCAAGCAGACCGCTGACTTCCAGCGCGTTGTCGCGGATTAACTCGGCCGGCAGGCGGAACCGCGGGCCCCGCGCCAGCAGGCGATTCTCCGGGTCGCGCTCGGCAAGTTCCGGCGTCACACGCGACGACTGGCGGTAGGTGGCCGAAGTCACGATGAGCCGCTGCATGGCCTTGACGTTCCATGCCGTGCGCACGAACTCTGTGGCCAGCCAATCAATCAGCAGGGGGTTGCTGGGGACTTCACCTTGCGATCCGAAGTCCTCCGACGTCTTGACAATCCCGGTGCCGAAATATTCCTGCCAGAAATGATTCACCGCCACGCGGGACGCGAGCGGATTGGCGGGATTCACGAGCCACTTCGCCAGGCCCAACCGGTTCATGGGCAAGCCTGGCGCCATGGGGGGAAGAACGGCGGGCACGTTGGCCGTGACTTTGTCTTTGGGGTTGTCGTATTGGCCGCGGCCCAGCACGAATGTTTCGCGCGGCTTCTTCATCTCCGCCATGATCATGACCGTGGGAATGGCGGCTTCCAGCTTGGTTTTTTCCTCCCGCAGATCTTCCAGTTTCGCATAAAGCCGGCGCTCGTTTTCGGACGCAGCGTATTTCAGGAAATACTCGCTCAGCTTGGCCTGATGGTCCTTTTCCCGGGCCTTTTCAACTTCCTGCTTGGTTTGGGGTTTGGCTTCCTCGCCGATCTGGACATCCTCATCATCGTCATCGGTCTGGAGGGCGGCAAGCTCGTCGGTGGGCCGTCCGTTGAGCGACAGCAGCAGGGCACGCGCGGGAAGGCGAAGTGCCAGGTCCTCAACTTCCTTGCCGGTCAAGAGGCGATTGTAAATTCGCAGGTCGTCGATAGCGCCTTCGAAGGAGGTTCCCAGGGCCTTGTCGCCGACTTCCAGTTCGGCCGTGGTGCGAATACTACCGCTTAGGTGATCCTTGAGGATTTCCGTTTCAAGCTGCTTCCCCCCCTCGTATAACTTAATGCCGGAAGCTTTTCCGGAACCATCGTATTCCACCACCAGGTGGCGAAGTGAAGTGGCGGACGCCGCGCCCTGCTTATTGACCTGCACTCGTTCTTTGGTTTGGACCTCGATGGCGTCGTCGGGCCAGTGGCTGACCAAACGCACCACCATGTGCGCCAATTGGTTTCTGCTGCCGAAGGTCATCGGCGTGTCGTCAGTAAATTCCCACCCCTGCCAGTGGTCGCCCACGTTGTGCTTGGTCAGGATCTTGACCGCGGAAGAACTGGGTGGCATTGCCCACAAGCTGAGCGAAAAGGGTTTACTCCCATCGAAATCGCCGCTATTGCCGAACGACACCTGCGTTTCGGGGCTGATGTTACCGGCCTTGGCAACAGCGCCATCATCAAAAACCAATTCGCCACGCACCGGCTTGCCGTCGTGGTGGAATCCCGAAGCATCCTTCAGGTCGCCGTCAAAGGGATAGTAGGCCGTCAGCCCTTCGCGAGTGGGTTCGGGGAGGGAAGCAAGAGCCGTCTTTTGCCATTCATTGCGCTGGGCCAGAAGCTCATCTTCCGGCAGCTCATCCAGCGTGTTGGCGATCTGCGTTTTGAGCGTGTCGAGCCGCTGTTGTTGCTCATGCGAAGGCATGGGTAGAACGGGCACAGCGTTTCCCTCAAACCCGTCCAGCCCGCGCTCTGGAACGGTGTTGAAGAAGGCAACGAAGCGGTAAAAATCCTTCTGCGTTATGGGATCGAACTTGTGATCGTGACAGCGCGCACACCCCATGGTGAGTCCAAGGAAGGCAGTGGAAGTGGTACTGACGCGATCGACCAGATACTCCACGTGGTACTCCGCGGGAATAGCTCCCCCTTCAAGGGTGATCATATGGTTGCGGTTGAAGCCGGAAGCAATCTTCTGGTCCATCGTCGCGTTGGGCAGCAGATCACCGGCGATCTGGTCCACGGCAAACTCATCGTACGGCATGTTCTGGTTGAAGGACTTGATCACCCAATCGCGCCACGCCCACATGTCGCGGAGAGAGTCAATGTGGTAGCCGTGGGAATCCGAGTACCGCGCCAGATCGAGCCAGGGCATGGCCATGCGCTCGCCATAATGGGGAGAGGCCAGAAGCTCGTCCACGCGCTTCTCATACGCGTTGGCTGAGTGGTCGGCGAGGAACGAATCAATTTCCGCCGGCGTGGGAGGCAAGCCCGTGAGGTCGAAATATACCCGGCGCAGAAGCGCGGCTTTATCAGCTTCCGGTGAATGCTTCACGCCCTCCGCCTCAAGACGCGCCAGAACAAAATTGTCGATCGGATTCCGCGCCCAGCCCTGTTCCTTCACTTCCGGCACGGGAGGACGCTTGGGAGAAACAAAAGACCAGAGCATTTCCCATTTTGCTCCCTGGTCAATCCATTCCTTGATCAGCTCAATCTGCTTGGGCGTCAGCGTGCGTCCGGAGTAAGCGGGCGGCATCAGAATGGAGCTATCCGTGGCGCTGATCTTCTGATAGAGCTTGCTCTGGGCAGCGTTGCCGGGAACAATGATGCGGTAGCCGCCGCGGTCAACGAACAAGCCTTCCGTATCGTCCAGCCGCAGGTTGGCCATGCGCTGCTTTTCATCGGGACCATGACACTTAAAACAGGTGTCAGACAGAATAGGACGAATGTCGCGGTTGAAATCCACCCGCTTCACCGCCGGTTGCGCCGGTGTCAGCGATGCAGTTTTGGTGGAGTTGAAAAACCAGATGGCCGAAGCAAGGATACCGAGAGTGATGAGCAGCCGAGTTTGCAAGCTGTTTCCCCCCAAGCCTGATTGGAAAGTACGCCCCTTGATAGTTAGACTATACCCAAAAGGGATGGGCAAATCCACTGCAACCTTGACTGAGAATTCGTCTTCCTGCGCCAATCTGAGGGAGAGGCTAGTAAATACGAATTAACCCCGGTTAGCCGATCACACCAACAATCCAGAACCGCCCCATCCCCCGGCGGGCTCCCTTCTGTTACAATGCCGCCGAACCTATTTAGGACTTTTCGAGCCGGGTATCGCAAAGAGGCAGCAAGACCTTCCTCCCGGCTGAGGTGCGGCGTAGTGGACCAAGATTTAGAGTTACTCCGGCGGTGCATCGACGGCGAAAACTCGGCATGGGAAGGTCTGCTCAAGGTTTACACCCGCAAAATCTACAATTTATGCTACCGCTTCACGGGCAGGGCCGAGGAAGCGGAGGACCTGACGCAAGAGGTATTCATCAAGATATTTCAGACCTTACAGAGCTTCGACGCCGCGCAGGGGTCATTTTCCACCTGGTTGCACCGGGTGGCACGCAATCACCTGGTAGACCACTACCGGCGCACCAAGAAGGACCGGGTAACGGGGTCTATTGAAGACGACTTGGAAACCATTGTGGAGAAGCCCAGCACGGAAACAAGTCCTGCTGGCCACGTGGAGGCCCGCGAGTTGAAAGAGCATCTCCAGCGGGGTTTGGACCGACTTTCGCCGGATTTACGGGAGGCGGTGGTCCTGCGGGACCTGCACGACCTCGACTACGTGGAAATCTCCCAAGTCCTGGGGGTTCCCCAGGGTACGGTTAAGTCGCGAATAAATCGTGGGCGATTGGAACTTGCACGGGTCTTAAAGCGTATGGAAGGTATATAGGGCCGAACGGAATGGTATTCGGCCTGCTGAGAGGCCCCGCAAAGGCGGGAATTTAGCAATGACGCACCTGGAAATTGAAAACCTGGCGAGCGATTACCTGGAAGGGTCCTTGGAACCGACCCTTCAAGTGGAAGTGGAATCGCATTTGAGCGGATGCCCGGCCTGCCGTGAGCTGGTGGATGACGTCCGCCACGTGCTGGACCTGTGCCGGGCCGCCGAAGTTGCGGAACCCAAGCCCTGGCTTATTTCCAGGATCATGCAGGCCACCGTCGGTGAGCGCAAACCGACTTGGCGCGAACGAATCGCCGGGTATATCCGGCCGGTGCTTCTCCCCCGAGTGGCGTATCCTGTCGCCATGACGGTGTTCACGTTTTCGATCATCGTCAATGCCGCCGGTCTGAATCTGAGAAGTTTGCAGTATCAGGATCTAAATCCCCGCACGTGGGTGGACCGGGCCAATCGCCAGGGACACCTGCTGTACGCGCGAGCAGAAAAGTTCTATTACGACCTGCGCGTGGTGTACGAGATTGAGTCACGCTTCCGGCAACTAGGCGGCCAGCCGCAGATTCAGGAGGAAGAAGCTCCTAAACCTGCGGCGCCTGCTGGCGGTTCCTCGCAGGGGCCGCCGTCTGACCAAACGGTAGCCTCCAACGGGGGCGCGTGGGTTGTGGTGGCTGACAAGAGTGAACAGTCGTTTCCAGCGGTTCCGAGCCAGACAGGCTTTACCGGTGCGGGAAGGAGCGTAATTCCATGAAATGCGCCAATCACCCTCTCAACGATGCCGTCTCTTATTGTGGACAATGCGGGCGCTCACTTTGCAACGATTGCAAACGCGACGTAAGCGGAATGGTTTACTGCGAAAATTGCCTTGCGGCCCGTTTGCATAGTCCGCTTCCACCTTGGGGAGGAGTCGGGACCGGACCGAGTCCCGGGGTTGCCCTGGCACTGGGTTTCATTCCCGGCGTGGGGGCAATTTACAATGGCCAAATCACCAAGGCCATCACGCAGGTCCTGATCTTTGGCTGCCTCATCGCCATGGGGGACCGTGTTCACGGCGGCCTGGATACCCTTTTCGGTCTGGGCGCCGCGGCGTTCTACTTCTACATGGTGATCGATTCTTTCCAGACCGCCAAGGCAAAGAGTCTTGGCAAGCCTGCGCCGGAGATCTTTGGTATTGCCGAACTGAAAGTGAACGCTCCCATTGGGGCGGCTCTGCTGATCGGCGTCGGCATTCTTTTCCTGCTGGATAACCTCGGTGTTCCGGTAATCAACCAGATCAGCAAATTCTGGCCGGTCCTCTTGATTGTGGCAGGGGTCCTATTGTTGCAGCGGCGGCTGGGAGGTGGGCCTACCCCACAGGCTCCGGCCAACCCGGCAGTGCCGGAAAAGCCGCCGGAAGGGCCGAGCAATATTCCCGGGCCCAACGGGCTGTAAAGCAGGTGTCGGGTGCCAGGTGTTAGGTGTCAGGGACGGCGTTTCGGGTCCTTGGTTTTTCCCCAGTCCCTAGTCCCCAGCATTTAGCACCTATTGCGGAGGAGAACAAACATGGCGGTCATCGGCATCATCATTGGGCTCATTGGCGCAGCCGTGGGCATTGTGGTTGGTGCGGTGGGTGGTCTGGCGGGGATGGTATTGGGTTTATTGGGTGGCTCCCTCGGCCTGCTGCCCTTCTTGTTCCCCGTCTTGCTGATTACCATCGGAATCATCTGGCTGGTGAAGGGATCAAACTCGAGAAATGTGGCGGGAGCAAGGATGACCCATGGCGGGCCCACTCCGCCTCGCAACCCCGGCAACCCGGGGTAAGGTATCGGAAAGCTCGATTGTGAAATTCGAACCATTTGGAGGGAACATGCACCTAAGTCCATTCGTGGTTCCCCTGGGAGTCTTCGCGATGGTTGTGATGATCGTCGCCATCGCTTCCATGAGGAAGATGCGCGAGAAAGAGTTGGAGGCGCATCACCAGCTTCGCACACAGGAAATGGAACACGAGCGAAGGATGAAAGAGCTGGACCTGGAGAAGGCAAAGCTGGAAGTGGAGAAAGCGCGCGCAACGAAGAACGTCTAAAGAAACATCTGATGCTGCCTGGGGCCGGAGTCGGCAGCCCAAGGAGATAGACAGAAATGAATCTCGTTAACAACCCGGATATGATTCCGCTCGTAGGCGTTGTGGCAAGCATGGTAACGGCCATCGCTATTGTTGGAACCGTCTATTGGCACAAGACGCGCACAAAGGAATTGCAATTTCACCAGGACCTGCGCATTCGCGAGATGGAGCACCAGCGCAAGATAAAAGAGCTTGAAGTGGAAATGGAAAGAATCAAGGCGCGAAGCATCCCCACTCATGTTGCGTAGCAAGCGGTTGCCGCACAGGCGTTAGGAGAGGTCACTGCTCATGTCACCATTTATTATTCCGCTTGGTCTGTTCGCGATGGTCGTGCTGATTGTGGCCGTCACGCAACTTTCCGGCCTTCGCGAAGTGGAAATAGATGTTCACCAGAAGCTGCATTCGAAGGAGATGGAGCACCAACGCAAAATGCGGGAACTGGATCTGGAGCTTGAGCGTATCAAGAGTGGGATGTAGTGCGTCACGCAGCGCGTAGGCGCGAGATTGACATAGTGTTTATGGGAACAACACCTCCATTACCGGCGCGTTATCGAGGCGGGCTGCTTTTTCCGGTGCTTCTTATGGCATTGGGAATGATGTTCCTGCTGGATCATCTTGTTCCCGGCTGGGAATTACACAAAACCTGGCCCGCGCTACTGATCTTGATTGGAGTGTTTAAGTTGGTGGACATAACCCGGCCACCGCGTCCTCCTGAGGGGCCGCGGGTCTAAGTGACAGAAGGCAGCCGAGCCACCGGCTGGGGCCGGATTGAATAGTCTGTGACTTGGAGCGAGTCACACGTAAGTGGGCGGAACTTGCGACCCCCTCACCCCCGGCCCCTCTCCCCCAAAGGGGCGAGGGGAGAGGTGATTTGAATCTACATCCCTCGCCCCTTTGGGGGAGAGGGTGGACCGCAACCGGC
>JARLGN010000261.1 GCA_031292775.1 Acidobacteriota bacterium
GATTGGCGCGCACTTCCCTTTGCTCGCTCTTTCCGTTATGGTGGGCACGGATCACGGGGTTCGGAGTACGGGACACGGGACTCGGGTCTAGAAACAGATATGTGATGCGTGGATCGCGAATCCCCGAGTCCCGAATCCCTAATCCCGAACCCCGTACCCCGAAGGGAGTCTTGATGCTGATTCTCGATATTGGGTGTGGTAAGAAGAAACAGTTACCTACTGCAGTGGGACTGGACCGCCAGCCGGGCTCGGATGCTGATATCCTTTGTGAACTCGCGCATTTTCCCTGGCCTCTTCGGGATTCCTGTGCCGACCAGATTTATCTCTCCCACTTCATTGAGCACCAGGCTGACACGCTTCGCGCCATGGCGGAGGTGCATCGCGTCGCCAAGCCCGGCGCGGAAGTCATGGTGGTGACGCCGCACTACAGTTGCATGGATTCCTACACTGACCCCACGCACCTGGTCCACCTGGGCTTTCATAGTTTCGATTACTTGACGCAAGGGAGTTTTGAGAATTTCACATACAACGCGGGAGGGTTCCGGATTATCGACCGGCGCCTGACCTTCGGCCACAATTTCCTGCTGGATAATTTAGGACGGCTTATTGCCGCAATTTCCGTGGATTTCTACGAAAAACACTTCGCCTGGATCTTCCCCGCACGCAACATCCACTGCCGGCTGGCGGTGGTCAAATAATGTGGATCTGTCATTGGAGCCAGGCAAGGCACCCTGGTGCCCTTAGAGCGAGGGGGTCACCTGGGAAGGGACAGTATTGCAATTGACTCCGGCATTTCGAGAGGACCTATGCCCAAACCGAATGCATTCTGCACCTTCATAATGTTGACCTGCGTTTTCCTCTTTACGGCAACACGCGTGTCCGCGGCGGAAAATCGTGCCGACTGGATGTACCAGGCGAGATGGGGAGTGTTCATGCACTACTTGGGCAGCAGCGCCGACTTGCCGGCGGCGGAGTGGAATCGATTGATCGACGGGTTCGATGTTGAAAGCCTCGCGAAGCAACTTCAGTCCGTGGGGGCAAGCTACCTGGTCATAACCCTTGGTCAGAACTCCGGTCACTACCTTTCACCGAACCGGACTTACGATTCTCTCGTCGGGATTCAACCGAGCAAATGCTCACGGCGCGACCTGGTCGCCGACCTTTACGCTGCTCTGGCGCCCCGGCACATCAGCTTGATGGTCTACCTGCCCGCCGGCGCTCCTGACAATGACCCCGTGGCAATGACGGCACTCGAATGGGCCAAGGGCCCCGACCGGAATGCGAATTTCCAGCGCAAGTGGGAACAGGTCATTGCGGAATGGTCCACGCGCTGGGGCGGCAGGGTTCGCGGCTGGTGGTTTGATGGTTGTTATTGGCCGAACGCGATGTATCGATCCTGCCAGGCACCGAATTTCCAGTCTTTCGCGGCTGCCGCGCGAAAAGGAAACCCCGCGAGCGCCGTCGCTTTCAACCCCGGAGTCTTCTATCCGATTTTTGCCGAGAGCGAGCAGGAGGATTACACCGCGGGGGAGATTGACGATCCCATCCGTGTGCAGTGCCATGGCCGATGGGTGGATGGAGTTCAGTTTCAGATGCTGAGCTATCTCGGCTCCCGGTGGAGCGGCGGTGAACCTCGCTATGCTGACGCCCAGGTTGCCGAGATCAGCGCTGCCATCGTGCACCGTGGCGGAGTGGTGACGTGGGATGCCCCCCATGATTCCACGGGGCAGATCCCCGGATCCTTCCTGCGCCAGCTTAAGGTGATCGGTGAGGCCGTTCGCAAGGTCACGCGCTGATGGGACGCAGCGTCCGTAGCGCTGGCATCCTGCCGGCACCGGAGAATGCCGCCCGAATGGCGGAGTGAATACATTCGCGCTGATACGCAGAGGTGCAGGGATTTACAAATAGACAAGTACTTTAGTTCCTTTCGGTTTCTGAGGCTCCGCGTCTCAGCGCGAGAATGTTCTGGACTTTCCGGGATTCATTCACAGCTTCTACCGCCCGTGAAAGACCATGGCCAGGGTGGCCATGCCGCGCTTCTGATTGCGGTCCCGCCGCAGCGGCACACGCCACTGAAATCAATCCCAAAATCATCCGTAATGTAGTAAGATAGGAGCGATTTTGAACGATCCGAGGTAATGCCATCATGACCTTAAAGACACAGCAAGCGAAGAAGGCCCCCCTGCCCCCCAGGACTCGGCGCAAGTCCAAGTTTCAAGCAGACCTGGCTCCGGCGGAAGATCAGATGGTGCGGGGCCTTAAGCAGGAGTTGCAGCTTAACAGCAACACAGATTTTCTTTCCGACGCCGTGGCGTTATTCCGCTGGGCGGTGGGGGAGAGGAAGCGCGGTCGGCGCATTTTCAGTGAAGCGGAAGGGGGCGAGCGGAAGGAGTTGGTGTTGCCGCGGCTCGAACGCGTTGCCCCCGGGTTGGCGCTCCCGCGGGTGGAGATCACCTTTACCCCGCGCGAACTGGAGAGCCTTGCAGATCTCTCCGCGAGAGAACCTGCCCCGCCCACGGAAACACTGCTGCGGGCGATGCGAGGCTAAATGGCCGTCCTCATCCGCCGTCTGGAAGAAACCGACCATGTTGCCCTCTTTGATTGTGGTGATGAGCCGCTGAATAACTACCTCCGGCGTCATGCCTGGACGAACCTGCAGAAGATCTCCATCGGCGTAACATATGTGGCGATCGATGAGAGCGCCCCGCGCAGCGTGCTGGGATACTTCACCCTTGCCACGGCCAGTGTCCCGCGTGACACTTTTCCCCGCAAATACGTGCGCGGCCTTCCTGCCTACGACATGCCCCTGATTCTGTTGGCGCGTCTGGCGGTGGACCAGAGATTCGGGGGAAAAGGGCTCGGACATGCCCTCATTTCCGAAGCCTTCAAAATCGCTTTGCGTGTCGCGGACGATGTGGGCTGCCGTTACCTTATCGCCGATGCGTATCAAGAGCGCATCGATTGGTATTCGCGCTACGGCTTCGTGGCGCTGGAGGGCGGCGACCTGAATCGTCCGCGAAGAATGTTCCTCGATATACGAACGATCCGCATGGCGCTGAAGAGGACGGCCTGAAAACACCACCACCCAACATCAAGGCCGAATTAGGGAAGAAGGCAGGACGAAGAGGCTCGACCGCAATCGCGGCCGGGCCGCGACTCCGCACGGATTGGTGGGTGCGCTGATTGAGGTAGTGGCGTAATCTCCCAGTTCCGATGCGACATGGCGGCGTAGACAGCGGGCCTTTAAAAACAAGAGCATTCTCGCGCAGAGCCGCAGAGGCGCTGAGGCCGAAAAAGAACAGAGCAGGTGAGGGCTGATATTCTCCGCGTCTCGGCGCGAGTCCAATTAATTCTGCATAGCTTCTTCGGCCAGGGCTGTGGTAAGCCGGTCCCCTAAAGGAATAGCGCTGCGCCAATTCGGCCGGTGTTAACACAAACCCATCCCTTTTAACTCGGGGGCATAAGGGGGGGCACGGCGAGGCTGCAATCGTGTGGCACCGCCACCCTTGGCTGTGATGGAAGAGCAACACAGGCAGGAGTGCCTGTGCTACCACCCTACGAGTATTGCGGGGGCTGTCTTTTGCTGACAACTGAGAACTGACAACTGAGGACTGACCATTGACAGCTTCTCACTAAGGGTCTGCGGCTCCTTTTACCCATCGCACCCAAGGGCCGTGGACCTGCAAAACAGGTCGGCGATGCGGTTCTTATGTATTCTGCCGGGTAAACATCTCGACCAGCGCCGTTGAGACCACAGTTGCTGCCTTTGGGGAAATCCTGCCCAATTTACGGACCAGTCGTTGCCGGTCTATGGCGCGGAGCTGGTCAAGCGCCACCTGCCCTCGCTTGCCCTGAAACGTAAGCGGAGCGCGCGTCGGATAAGGTCTCACCACGGTGGTCATGGGGGCGATAATGACGGTCCGCAGGTGGCGGTTGCTTTCGTCAGGTGAGACAACCAGGCAAGGGCGGGTTTTCTGGATTTCCGCCCCCTGCGTCGGATCCAGAGATACCAACCAGACCTCGTCCAAGCACGGTGAGTCGCCTACCACTGCCACTCCTCCCGATCGAACTGACTGGAGGGAGTGTCGAGCAACAGTTCATCGTGGGTGGAAGAGCCGGCGGCACGGAACGCTTCCTCCCACCCCTCGCGCGGCCGGCGGGCCGGTGCGATCACCAGACGATGGTTTTCGATCTGAAGTTCAACAGTGTCCTCGAAGCCGCACTGTTCGATGATGGGCTTGGGGATTCGGATACCTCGCGAATTTCCAACACGTACAATTTCAACCTTCATGGCCGTTATTGACCTCGTGCTTACATTGTAGTCACATAAGAGCTTTTTGGCAAGCGGTAAGGATTGATCGCGCTTCGGAAGGGATGACCCTGGCACAGCCACTCCTGGCTGTGAAGGAAGAGCAACACAGGCAGGGTGTATTGCAATACCGTAAATCCTTCCCATTTTGGCAAGCACCTGGCGTGCGGGGCGGCGCGATTTCTCCTGCCAGTTTAAGACGAGTCATGGTTTAAGCCTGCGCGACGCGCCTTGGAGTGCGGTCGCAGCAGCTACCGCCTTGGAATACCGTAGCGTCAACAATCGCCTTCAAATCGCGAGCGGATCGCACTCGTGGAAATGCGGCTGCCGTTGCAACTTCGCTCAAATCACATTCATGGGAAGGCGGCGTCGAGCCGCCGCACTCCAAGACGCCTGCGGCGATGCGAGGGTACCGGCTGTAGCGCGTCACAAATCGCGGCACCCTTGTTTTCCCGCGTCGGTTTTGTGGCGCTGACCTTGAGGTCAGCACATGTTTTGTAGGGCCGAACTCAAGTTCGGCGCTACGGCTGAGCGGCAAGTGGCTGCGCCGTTCATTGCGCCAAAAGGGGGCAGTCCACGGCGGGGCTGCAATCGTGTGGCACAGCCACTCCTGGCTGTGAAGGAAGAGCAACACAGGCAGGAGTGCCTGTGCTACCACCCTACGAGTATTGCGGGGGCTGTATTCTGCTGACAACTGAGAACTGACAACCGACGACTGACAACCGACCACTGGCCGCCAACCACTGACAGCCTCCCGTTAAGTCGCTTTGCCAAACTGCTGCGGGCATCTATAATCGCGGGTTCAATAAGTTTCATTGCGCACTCATATTTTTGGAGGCTTTCATGAACGGGATGACACGACGGGATTTTCTGGAGATCACTGGCGCGGGCTTGGGCACGTTGGCGCTGAATGACGGTCCTATGCTTTCCGCGCAGCCGGATGAAATCTCCGGTGGGTTGGCGGCGCTTTACAAAAAGTTCCTCGACCCTGACAGGAAATACAGCATTCGCCCCTTTTGGTTTTGGAACGGCACGCTGACCGGCGAGGAGTTGGGACGCCAGATTCGCCAGATGGTTGAGCATGGCGTCTACGGCGCCTATGCCCACAATCGCGATGGTCTGCAGACTCGCTACTTGTCGGAAGATTGGTGGCAGGCGCTGGGTGAGGGCTTGAAGGCGGCCAAGGAAGCCGGATTTTCACTCTGCATGGTTGACGACTTCGAGTGGCCCAGCGGCGAGGCGCGCGATTATTGGATGCCAGGCATCAACAAGAGCCACGTGCTGGAAGGCAATCCCGAGTTTCATTCGCGGCGTATGCGGCCGACCGAGAGTATCGTTCATGGGCCGAGCAAATGGAGCGCTCCTCTGCCGGAAAACACTGTCGCCGTAGTCGCCGGAAAGCGCCTGGCGCCGAATCAATTGGACGGCAATACCCTGCAAACGGTGAATTGGGAAAAGGGCGCAAAGGAAGTCACGTGGGACGTTCCCGAAGGCGAGTGGCTGATCACGGTCTACGACCTTGTCCCGGCCGAGCCTCAACTGGGCCGGGTCGACCTGATGAACAAGGATGCGATCGCCAAATTCATCAAGGTCTACTATGAGGAGTTCTACAAGCGTTACAGCCAATACTTCGGCAACGCCATGCCAGCTACTTTTGCCGACCACGAAGGTTCCTACGGAGACAAGCTCCCCTGGACGCCGCGCCTTTTCGAAACCTTTACGCGCAAGGCGGGTTACGATCTCATCCCCAACCTTCCCGGCCTGACTTACGACATTGGCGCCAAGACAGAAAAGCTCCGCTGCGACTTGCTGGACACGACCAGCGAACTTTATTCCAACAGCTTCTTCAAGCAGGTTGGCGACTGGTGCAAGGAGCATGGCATTCAATACTCGGGCCACGTTTGGGAAGAGTCGCTCTTCTGGGGGCCGGCATGGCAAGGCGATTTCTATCGCATCGAGCGCTCCATGGTCACCCCGGGCTGCGACACCCTGGTGGAATGGGGCAGGGAATCGGTTTGGCTGAAAGAAGTTACCTCGGTTGCCTCCTTTGAAGGCAAGCACACGGTTTGTGAGAATCAGGGCGTGCTGGGAAGCAGTTCCTACCTGAGCCCGGAAATGATGCGCCGCACGTCCAACTGCCTTGGCGCATGGGACATTGGAGAGTTTATTCCCCATGCTTTCAATTATGATCTGACGCGCACCAACTATCCGCCCGACTGGTTCCGCGGCCAGCCTTATCTGGAGTGGTTCCACTTTTACGCTGACCAGATGCGGCGCATCAGCTTTGTGAATCGCGAAAGCAAGCGCCTTGCCGATGTGGTGTTGCTCTATCCGCAAGTTTCCATTTGGGGACAAGCCGCGCCGGCATTCCACAAGGACCGCACGCTTCGCATTCTTGATAACAACAACTGGAGCCCTGATGCGGTGGAGACCAGTGAGCTCTACGTCGACCTCAAATTGCGCCTTACCGATGCGCGTTACGACTTCATGGTTGCGGACGATTACTACATCGGGAAGAGCGAGTTCGCCGGCAGCCTCATGCGCATCAACGATTTGGAGTTTCAGGTCCTGATCCTTCCCCCCATGTCCACCACGCGCCGGGAGACGGCAATAAAGGTGCGCGACTTCTATCGCGCTGGCGGAACGGTAATTGCGTTGCGTCGCCTGCCCTGTAACTCCGTGGAAACTGGCCGCGACGATGCGGAGCTGAAAGCGATTTGGCAGGAAGTGTTTGATTTCACTCCCTCCGGTAAGCCTTACGTGATGCGCAAAGGCGCTGGCGGCGGACGCTCCTATTTGGTTTCCGGGTCCGTTGCTGACCTTGTGGAAATTGTTCGCGAGGTGGTGGACCCTGACATTGAGTTGACGGAGGGGCCGTCCAATAACCTGTTTGCCATGCACAAACGCAACGCCGGCGTGGATCTCTACTGGGTTGTAAACGATGCGCCCGAGGCTCGCACCCACCTGCTGCGATTCAAGGCCAAGGGCAAGCCGGAAAAATGGGACGCGGTAACAGGAAAGCGCTCACCATTGTTCTACGAAACACAGGGTAACAAAACCCTGGTGCGGATGGCTCTGGGCCCCTGGGATGCCGCCTACGTGGTGTTCGATCCCGCAGGAGCGGAACAGTCCGTGGCGCTCGCAACGACCAACCTGGAGGACTTCCAACTGTTGCGTGCCGATGCGAAGC
>JARLGN010000262.1 GCA_031292775.1 Acidobacteriota bacterium
AATTACCTCTCCCCTCGCCCCCTTGGGGGAGAGGGGCCGGGGGTGAGGGGGTCGAGTTGGGACCAGACCACTCAAGCGAACAGAATTGGGGGCTAGGCCGGTTCAAACCGTGCCTGGAAGAAGCGCAGGTACTTCGGTTCGTAAACCATTTTTAAGCCGCGCGCCTGCTCGCGGTGCTCGTAAACTTCCAGCACCGATTCCGCCACCACGTCCATGTGCGCCTGCGTGTAGACACGGCGGGGAATGGTAATTCGCACCAGTTCCAGTTTGGGAAAATGTTCTTCGCCAGTCTTGGCATCACGCCCGGCGGAGACTACGCCGCGCTCCATGGTGCGAACGCCCGAATCGATGTAGAGATTGCAGGTCAGCGCTTCGGCAGGGAATTGCGCCTGCGGGATCTGCGGGTAGAATGCCTTGGCGTCCAGGAAAACCGCGTGTCCGCCGATGGGCTTGACGATGGGGATTCCCCAGTCAATCAGGTGTTCGCCCAGATATTGAACCTGTCCGATGCGGGCGCGCATGTGGTCGTCTTCCACACTTTCCGCAATGCCACGCGCCATGGCTTCCATATCGCGTCCCGCCAGCCCGCCATAGGTGTGCAAGCCCTCGTAGACCACCACCAGGTTGCGCGCTTCTTCATAAAGGCCCTGGTCGTTGGTGGCGAGCCAGCCGCCAATGTTGACCAGCGCGTCTTTCTTCGCGCTCATCGTGCAGGTGTCGGTCAAGGAGCAGTATTCCTTCAAAATCTCCGCCAGCTTCTTGTTCGCATAGCCGGGCTCACGCTGTTGGATGAAGTAGGCATTTTCAACGGCACGTGTGGCGTCAAGCACCACGTGAATTTTGTGCTGCCGGCACAACTCGCGCACGGCCCGCATGTTCGCCATGGATTGCGGCTGCCCGCCCGCCATGTTGACCGTGCCCGCGATGCACACATAGGGAATTTTACCTGGGCCAGCCTCGTGGATAACGCGCTGCAGCTTGGCGAGGTCCACATTCCCCTTGAACGGATGCGGGTTCGCGGGGTCATGCGCTTCATCGATAATTACATCGACAAACGCGCCCCCGGCGAGTTCCTGGTGCAGGCGAGTGGTGGTGAAGTACATGTTCCCGGGAATGATGTCGCCCGGGTGAATCATGATTTGCGAAAGGATGTGTTCGGCGGCGCGGCCCTGATGCGTGGGGACAAGATACTTATATCCATAATACTTAGTTACAGCCTCCCACAAGTTGTAAAAATTCGCGCTGCCGGCATAGGCTTCATCACCCAGCATCATGCCCGCCCACTGGCGGTCGCTCATGGCGTTGGTGCCGCTGTCGGTCAGCAGATCGATATACACATCTTCGGAGCGCAGCAAAAAGGTGTTGTAACCCGCCTCGGCAATGAACTTTTCGCGCTCGGCAAGCTTGGTCATGCGAATGGGTTCGACCATCTTGATCTTCCAAGGCTCCGCCCATGAACGCCGGTCAGGTTTTGGGTAGGACATAAGGTCCCTCCTGGGGAATTCTCACATTGCGAGAAGATATCTTAGCAATTCCATGCCCGACCGCGAGAGCAAAATTTGTAGCAGCGACGGCTTGCCACCTTACGATCAGGCCCCTTGAATCCAGATGCACCGGCAGAAAATTAGTGCTAGGATTTATTTGCTTACGTTTTGGGCCAAGTCTTAAACCAATAATTGCAGATTGCTCCCGCGCAGGAGGCGCCGATGAGGACACTTATTCACCCCATTTGGAAGTTCCGCTATGTTTTATTCGCACTCACGGCGCTCTGGGCCGTTCAGGCGATCTCGCAGGAATCCGCTCCGAATCTTTCCGGCATTTGGAAGTGGAACCCGGACAAGAGCCACGTATCCGGCCGGCCATCGAGCAACCGTCGCATCAAGGTTGAGCAGCAGGGGTCGGACCTAACCATCACGACCCGCGTCATGACGATGGCGGGTGAGGACTTCCAGAAATTCCACTACGCCATCGGTTCGGACAACAACACCAACCAGATGATGGGCGCTCCCCTGAAGAGCAAAGTGCAGTGGAAAGATGGGGCATTGGCGGTGGAGTCCGTTGCATCCATGGACAATGGCGAAATGCGCCGCAGTGAAACGTGGGCCTTATCCTCAGACGGGCAAACGCTGACTTACCATGCGAGCAGCGTCATGGGTGACCGTCCGCCCCGCGAAGATACCATTGTGTACGAGAAGCAGCCCGACGCCGATTGGGAGCCGCCCCAACCCCCCAAGATGGCGGAAGAAGTTTACAAGAACATTCAGGTCTTTAATGGCAAGCCTGCCCCTCAACTGATGGACGCCATGCACTCATTCACACGCTCCCTGGGCGTGAAGTGCGACTTCTGCCACGTCGAAGGGGCGTTTGACAAGGACGAAAAGGAAGAGAAAGTGACCGCTCGGAGAATGATACTGATGGCGCGGAAGATCAATGCCGACAACTTCGATGGCCACATGCGCGTAACCTGCTGGACCTGCCACCGCGGCGCCACGGAACCGGAGTCGAAAGCGAAATAGCCGGGGATGAGCCGCATGTCGCTCCTGCGGCAGGGGTATTGGTGCAGTTGTTGGGAACGACAAAGGGCATTTGACAAGTGCAATGAGCGTGTGCAATCTTTGCAGGCGCCATGCTAAAGAAGGTGCCTGAATTTTTTGTGGCCATATTTGTCGGGGCTGTCACCCTCACAGTGGGAATGTGCGCACAGTCGCTGGCGCGCCAAAGTGGAGGAGGAAAATCGGCCGACGATAAACCCTGTGGGATCGTCTATGGTGAATCTCACGCTTTTACTATTTGCGCCCCGAAGGGCTGGGAACTTGACAACAGCATTCTCAATGATCAAGGCATTTACGCCGCGTTCTATCCAACAGGCACTACTTGGAACAGGGCGAAAGAATCGCGCACGGTCATGTACATCAACACTAGCGGGAAGGGTACAGGGGATGACGAATTAGCCGAATCCATGAAAGGAGATGTGGAACGGACTAAGAAGCAAGCCCCAATGGTCAAGATTACGGAGGTGGCTCGAATAAAGACCCCTGACGGCGACGCGCGGGTTCAGCAGTTCGAGCACTCAATGTACGATCGGTTCGAAGCCGTCGCCTATCTCGATTCTCCGAAGATCATTGTTTTGTTTGTAATGACTTCCAAAGACGGCAAGTCCTTCGAGCGTGATTTCCCCGCATTCCAAGAGCTGGTGAAATCGTATAAGTTCTTATCCTCCCACGTCGAAGTCAACTCCCACTAATAGCAAAAGTGATTGTTGCCTTAACCCCGCCGCAGGATACGCACCGCCATCAGGGCCGTTTAATTCCAAATTTCTCCAACCGATACTGCAACGTGCGGAAGGTCATGCCGAGCAGTTGCGCGGCTCGGGTGATGTTTCCGCCCGACCGTTGCAAGGCTTCCATGATCTTGGCCTTTTCGTGTTCCTCCCACGAGCCCTCGGTGATGATGGGTTCGGGCCCGCTGGCAATGGGCGGCGCCGGTGCGGTACCGATTGCGGCGGCGATTCCGGCAGGGGGCGGAGCAGCAGATGTGGCTTGCAGGATTTCCGGGGGCAGGTCGGGCAGTTCCACGCCATCCGTTTCACCCAGCACCACGGCGCGCTCCATGGCCCATTCAAGCTGGCGGATGTTGCCCGGCCACGCGTATGCACGCAGAGCCGCAAGCGCTTCGGCAGAAATTCCCTCCACGCGCCGACCCGCCACCAACGCTGCTTTGCGCATGAAATGATGGGCGAGGATTTCAATGTCGTCGCCGCGTTCGCGCAACGGCGGGCAGATGATGGGAATCACATTCAGGCGGTAATACAAGTCCTCGCGGAACTTGCCTTCCTTGACGCGCTGTTCCAGATTGCGATTGGTGGCGGAGATGATGCGCACATCGGTTTTGAGCGGTTCGGTCCCGCCCACGCGGAAGAACTCACGCTCCTGGAGCACCCGCAGAATCTTGGCTTGCATGCCCAGGCTGGTGTCTCCTATTTCGTCGAGGAAAAGGGTGGATTGATGGGCGCGTTCGAACACTCCGCGCTTCATCTGGTGGGCGTCGGTAAAGGAACCTTTTTCGTGGCCGAAGAGCTCACTTTCCAGCAGGGTTTCCGTCAGCGCCGCGCAGTTGACCGCCAGGAACGGCCGGTCGCGCCTTGGGCTATGCTGGTGGATTTCCCGTGCCACCAGTTCCTTGCCCGTACCGCTTTCTCCCAGGATCAGGACGGTGTGCGCGCTGGGCGCCACCTTCAGGATCATGCGCATCATGGCTTTGGTGGCGGGTGAATCGCCAATGATGGTGCGCCGCAGAGTGGCCAGCCGCTGAAAAACCTCGTCCACCACACTCAGCAACGTATCGCGATCGACGGGTTTCTCCAGGTATTGGTAAACGCCCTTGCGTGTGGCTTCCACGGCCGATTTGATGGAAGGGTAGCCGGTAATCATCATCACCGCGATGGTCGGGTCATCCACCACGATTTCACTGAGCAACTGGAGCCCTGTCATTCCCGCCATATTGAGGTCGGTGATGACCAAATCAAAGCGGTTCTGGGCGAGCATTTTGAGAGCCGCTTCGCCGCTGGTCGCAGTCTCTGCCTCGTAACCCTCGCTTTGCAATATGTCGCGATAGATCTCGCGCTGCCGTTGTTCATCGTCAACAACTAGAATCTTGCCTTCAGGCATTTAAGACCTCGGGATTCGGGATTTGGGGTTAGGGATTCGGGCCTCGGGATATGGGATTTTCACGACTCGACTCCACTCGTTCTGGATTTGTTACGCAGCTTCGAACGCCATAGGCCACGTTCGGATTATTCGCTACAGTTCTTGACCCCCTCACCCGACTGCGGGCCGAAGCCCAAGTTTGTTCAAGCTTCCTCGTATTCCTACGGCGGGCGGAGGCCCGTCCCGCGCCGGCTGGTGAAAGCGCCGGTTGGGGTCCACCCTCTCCCCTGGGGGGCGAGGGAATTGATTCATGCGGGTTGCGCCACGACGCCTAACCCCGGACCCCGAGTCCCGAACCCCTAATCCCTAACCCCGCTCTCCGTCAAAGGTATTTCCATCACCACAACGGTTCCGGGCGCGTCTCCCGTGGTAACGAAAACACGTCCGCCGTGGTCATCCACAATCTTCTTGGTGATTGCGAGTCCCAGTCCAAAGCCTGTGGCCTTGGTGGAATAAAACGGCGTAAAGACTTTCTCGCGGTCCTCGGGAGGAATGCCGGGGCCGGTGTCCGCGAAGCGAAGTTGCAGGGACTGCGCGCCTGTGTTGCCCGTAATGGTCTGTGCGGTAATATGCACCTCGCCTCCGCCGGGCATGGCCTGAATGGCATTGGTCAGGATATTCAGGAAGCAAGTCTTCATCTGCCCCGCGTCCAATTGGAAGATGGGAATATCCTTGGGTAGGTCGGCGTTGATTTTAACATTTTGCTGGCGGCCCTGTTTTTCGGCGAGCGACATCGCTTCTTCCAGCGTCGTGTGCAGATCACACGGGGCCAGGGTGGGAGGCATCTGCCGCCCCACGGAAAGAAAATCATTCACCAGATGATTCAGCCGTCCAAGTTCTTCCTTGATGTTTTGCAGATTGCGCTGCAACTCGGTGCGGGTGCGCGGATCGCCGTCGGCCTGCTTGGCGCGAATCTGATCGATGGAGAGATTGATGAAGTTCAGCGAATTGCGCACTTCATGGGCGACGACGGCGGCAAAGCGGCCCAGGAGCGATAGTTTCTCCGCCTGGTTAAGCCGGTCTTGCAGTTCGCGGCTCTGGCGCAGGCGGTCCACCATTTGATTAAACGTTCCGGTAAGCTTCCCGATCTCATCGGTGCCGCCCCCGGGCAGCGAAATGTAAAGATTGCCCTGCGCCACCTGCTGCGCCCCCACTACCAGCAGATCAATGGGCTTGGTAAAGCGGAATGTCAGATAGACGATGGCAAACATTCCCATCAACATCGTGCACAGGATCAACGCGAGCGTGTCGGCATACTTCTTCCGTAGCAACTCACCCACGGCGTCCATTTCACCCTTGATCTGCACGTAACCCAGCACCTTGTCACCCTGCACAATGGGGAATTCAATGGTGTAGGTTTTCTGTTCCACGCTGGGATCAATGTCCACGTCGCGCAGTTCGGCGGAGATTTGAATGGGATTTTCCTTAGTGGCCGGGTGGCGCTTCTTAAGAGGGATTTTCTTGCCTACCTGCGCGGGGTTGGAACTGGCCACCACCTCACCGGAGGGCAGCGCCACGGCAATGGAAGAAAGCCCCGCGTCTTTGAGCGCCTTGGAGTAGAACTCCAGTGCCTGTTTGCGGTCGGAATTCTGCGGCATGCGCTGTTGCGTCACGTTGACGATTTGCAGCAGGTCGGAGGTCAGCACCGTGGTGTAGGCTTTTACCTGGCTGTCGTGACGCACATAGGTCAACATCAGGGCCACGGTGGTACACGCCATGGTGAGAAACATCACCAGTGCCAGGCGAGTTCGAAAACGGAGATTAAACACGCGCGCCCTTTGACCCTTTCAAAATCTCGAATTATCTGATAGCAAATTCTAGCGGAAGGGTTGTGCGGGGTCAAAGGGAGGCGAGCGGAATCGGGTTATCTGGCAATCGGGTCATCGAGACATTTGGTGATTGGGTGATTTGCGATTTTCGACTCGGGCGGCGCATCCATAAAAGGCCGTGTATGCGCCACCTGCGGTCAGTTATAATACTAAGCAAGGAGTCACTATGACCCGGGTGCCACTGGACGATGCGAAACTGAAAGCGATCTTCAAAACTGCCCTTGTGGAAGTGCTGGAGGAACGCAAAGACCTTCTGCGCGATGCGATCGAGGAAACCATCGAGGATATCGCCATGGCCCGTGCCATCGAGGAAGGCCGACGCACGGAAGATGTTAGTCGCGGCGAAGTCCTCTCCCTTCTTGAGGGCGGGCATTGAAAGTCCGCTTCAAAGCAAGCTTTGCCAGAGACCTGCGTGCCCTTAACGACAAGACTCTCCTGAAACGAATCAAGATCCTGATTGCTAACATGGAGGCCGCACAAAGTTTGGCCGAGGTGCCAAATCTCAAGAAGTTGCAGGGCGGTGGGGCGTACTACCGCGCCCGGATAGGGGACTACCGGGTTGGTTTGGCCATCGAGGGTGAAGATGAAGAGGTTGTTTTCGTAAGAGCGCTCCACCGCCGAGAGGTCTACCGCTATTTCCCATAGATGACGACGAAGGCTAAGCCACACACCTCCAGCCTCTACAGTACCGGGATCGCCTCACTCGCAATAGACGCGGACTTTCTCCCCGTTCTTGCTGTCCACATCAACGTGCAGGTCCTTGAGTTCGTCCACCAGTTCTCCCCCCTTTAAATCCCGAAGGGCGGCGAGGTCGATGCCATTTTCGGCGAGCTTCGCGCTAACCTGGGGCGGAATCACCCCGAGCAGTTTCATGCCTGCGCGCAGAAAGGCCAAGGGGACGCGAACGTTCACCTGGTCACGGTCCGGGCTGTCCACAACGACTCGCAGGAAACGAAGTTTCGGCGCGACGCTGGCAGCTTCTTCGGAGGGTGACGGTGCGGCCGGGGTGGAGCCGCGCGCTCCCAGTTTCTCCAACAGTTTTTCCGCATCGTCGGCCGTGATTTGACCCGATGCAACCATCTCCAGGACTTTCTTGGTTTCTTCCGACACGGTGTTTCCTCCTGCAATTGTCATGAAAGTTTTTCCAGCGCTTCCTCGACGCTGATCTCCCCCCGGGAAAGCTGTTCGAGGACATAGAGATTCGGGCTGGGCGCCTGGAAAGTCTTGTCGAGTGAGGCGCTGATGGCATTCAGACGGTTCTTCACCGTCGGATAGCTGATGCCAAACAGGCTTTCCATTTTCTTGATCGATCCGTGCGAGCGCACGAAAGCAATAACGAAAGTCTGGTCTTCCAAAGAAAGCTGGGCGAGTGGAGAGACCTCAAATTCGCCTTCCATCGACATGCCGCACGCGGCGCAGGCCATGCGGACGATCTTGAGAGGTTGTTTACAGTCGGGGCAGGTGGTTTTTGAAATATCCATGGGCGTCCTCAAGTTACGCGATAATATTACCAACAAAAATTGAATTTATCAATATAGTACTTAAATAAGTTAAGAATGATGGGAGAAAATTGTGATTTCTATGGTTTTCGGTGTAAAATCGGTCGCGAAGGGGTTGGAGAGGACGGATACACTGCCCCAAAGCCAAAAAAGCAAGTCAAAACGCAAAAGAAAAAAGTTAAAAGTCCGAATCTTTGGGAGTGTCTTAATAGCCTCAGAGTTCTTGACCCCCTCACCCGTTCCGCCTTGACCTGATGAAAATGCCATCTGGGGTCCACTCTCTCCCCAAGGTAACCTACGGGTGGCGCATACATTGCCTTCCATGTATGCGCTCCGAAAACGCGAAGCATCTCTGCCGACCGATCCTAATTGTCGCTCAGACAAGCTACGGGTTCGACCCCTGCGGGGTCGGCTGAATGGGTGGGGGCGCAATCCGTGGGCGGCGGACACAAAAGTCGTGCCCTTGCCCACGGCTATTCAATGCTAACCCCTTTGGGGTTCGGAGGGTATCCTCTCCAGGGGAGAGGGACGAGGGCGGGTGAGGGGTTACTGCCCGTCCAGCCCCTTTGAGCGGCCAGCATGGTAAAGCCACAGGCTTTGCCGGAGGATATTTACTTTTCGCCATAGCTCGCGTAGCGCAGACCTACGCCTTTGAGGTCTGCGGTTCTTCCTTCTCGCACTTCCGATGCCGAGGGCAGGCACCGATCTTTGAGGTTTATGGTTTTTGCACAGGAGGAGCCACAGACCCCAATAACGGGGTCCGCGCTACACTTCCGCGGGAAGAGAGATCACTTGCCCTTTACGGTTCGTCGGTGGGCATGAGGTGGGCGCAGTGGGGACAGAACTCGGCACGTTTCAGGTCGATGCGTTCGACCCCGTTGGAGGAACTCATCACGCAGGTGTAATCAACGCAATGGCGCAGGCCGAAGGTGTGGCCCAATTCGTGGAGGGCTTCCTTTAGCAGGCGATCGCGCAACAGGTCGGGATCGGCGGGCAAGCCATAGAATTCCTGGCGGAGGCGATGGGCGGAGACAACCGCGCCGCCATCCGATACTTGCGCTTCGCCGAACACGAAGGTGAGGACGGGAATGTACAGGTCCATTTCTGTCACTCCCAGTACCTTCAAACTTCCTTGGGCGGCCCCGGGCAGAATCCGTTTGAGAATCTCAGTGGAGTGATACTGGCGGCGCAGAGGATTGAGGGCAAACTCCGCCTCCATGCCTTCAGGTTGAATGGAACAAGCCACCCGCAGGTGCTGGGTCAGACCCTCGGCGAGGGGTTCCAGCAGTGTGCGGTTGACATGTCCCACCGGTAATAGAGATACGATTCTCATCACGCGGCCGAGTTCACTTTCTTGAATCCGTATTTCTTGATCTTATTGTAGAGGGTGACGCGATCGATGCCGAGCGCTTTGGCCGCTCGCGTCTGGTTCCACTCACAGGATTCCAGTACGTGCTGGATGTGTCCACGCTCCACATCCTCAAGCGCCATGCTGCCTTCCGGTACGGGCGGTGTCGCGACCTGGAGAGGGAAGTCGGAGGCCTGAATTTCCGGCTCGTGCCCGATCACCATGGCGCGTTCAATGGCATTCTCCAATTCCCGGACGTTTCCGGGCCATTGATAGTTCATCAGGATATCGAGCGACGGGCGGCTGATGCCGGTAAAACGCTTGTTCATGGCGTGTGAATACTTTTGCAGGAAATGATCGACAAGCAGCGGGATGTCCTCTTTGCGCTCGCGCAGTGGCGGCAGGGTGATACCAAAAACATCCAGGCGATAGTAAAGGTCGGGGCGGAAGGTTCCTTCCTTGACCAGTGTTGGCAGATCCTTGTTGGTGGCAGCCACGGCCCGGAAATCCACTTTGATGGTCTGATTGCCGCCCACGCGCGTGATCTCCTTCTCCTGAAGGACGCGCAGCAGGTCGGTTTGAGTCTTCAAGCTGATGTCGGAAATCTCATCGAGAAAAACCGTGCCTCCCTCGGCGACCTCGAACTTGCCCTTCTTGCGATACTGCGCGCCGGTGAATGCACCCTTCTCATGGCCGAAGAGCTCGCTTTCCAGAAGCGTTTCGGTCAGCGCCCCGCAATGGATGGTGACCATGGGCATAAAGCGCCGGGGACTCAGATTGTGAATGGCGCGGGCCACCAGTTCCTTGCCGGTGCCGCTCTCGCCGTGGATGAGCACCGTGGTGTCATTGGGGGCCACCGTCCGGATGCTCTCCAGCACGCGCTGCATGGGTTGGCTTTGGCCCACCAACTCGACAGCTTGTGCTTCCTGCAAGGTTTCCCGTAAGCGCAGGTTTTCCTCCTGCGTGCGGCGATGCTCCAGCGCCTTGGCGACGGCATGGGCCAGATCGTCGGGGTCAAAGGGCTTCATGATGTAATCATAGGCGCCATCCTTGAGGGCCTGCACGGCGGTTTCCACGGAAGCGTAACCGGTCATGATGATGACGATGATATTGGGGTCGACCTCGCGGATCTTGCGATGCAGCTCCAGGCCATCCATGCCGGGCATCTTGATGTCCACCAGGGCAAGGTCCCAGCGTTGGCGCGGCAGCTTCATCAGCGCCTCGCGCCCGCTGTTGGCGGTGTCGACGTTGTAGCCCTCTTCTTCAAACCATTTTCCCAGCGAGTCCCGGACGACATTTTCATCGTCCACGATCAACAGGCTTGCTTTGGGATTCATATAGTGCTCCTTACAATTGCCGATTTTCGATTGTCGATTGTCGATTGAGTAAGCGACCGTTGGCTTTGGCGGTCTTTCTCGATGCTAGCGTAATGGCAACGAGTTCGTTCGCTTCTTTGATGATCTCAACCAATAACTCTGCTTTCATAAGCCCTGTCTCGCGGACTAACTCAAGCCAATAAACCGCCTCATCTGATTCCTCGACGACAATCGAGAGCTTGGCCGCGAACTCGGCGCGTGACTGTGCCCTGCAGGCAGCCCGGTAGTTGGCGCCTACCGAGGTGGCCGAACGAATGAGCTGTCGGCCAATGATCTGCGGTGCCAATCCTCGAGGTAGTGCATCAACCAATTTGATTACACGCACAGCGAAAGCTTTGGTCCGAGCCTGCATTTCTTTTGAAGTCATACGACCTCTAATTGCTCATTTGCGGTTCAAGACCCCTCAACGATTCAGAGCCAAACACCAATTGCTAGACCGCCTTTCAATCGACAATCGAAAATCGTCAATCGGCAATTTTCACGGGTGGTTCTTCCGGTAAAATGACCGTGAACACCGTCCCCTTTTGCGCATCGGACGCGACCTCGATCGTGCCTCCGTGTTGCTGCACAATGCCGAGGGCGATGGGAAGTCCCAGGCCGGTTCCTTTGCCCTCATCCTTGGTGGTGAAGAAAGGCTCGAAGATGTGGGAAAGGACTTCCGGGGGAATGCCCGGCCCTTCATCACTAATGACCACGCGGCCCAGGCGGTGAGCCGGATCGTATGCGCTCTCGATGCCCAGCCGGCCGCCGTGGGGCATTGCTTCCACAGCATTCATCAGGATGACGAGCAAAGCCTGTTGCACCTGGCCTGCGTCACAATAGAGTGGCGGCAACTGCGGCTCAAACTTTTTCTCCAACTCCACGCCCTGGAGGGTCATCTGATGGCCGACCAGCAGCAGACAGCGCTCGATGATGGCATTTAGATCATTCTTCTGCGGGTTGATGGGCGTCTGGCGGGCAAAGGTGAGCAGGTTTTTGACAATGCTGCCACAGCGGCGGCTTTCACCCTCAATGATCTGGAGGTAGCTTTTCGCTTCGTTCAGGCGCTTATTCTCGCCAAAGCCCTTGTCAGCCATGCGCGAAATCAACTTACTGTAGGTCAGGATGCCGGCCAGAGGGTTGTTGATCTCGTGCGCCACCACCGCCGCCAGCTTGCCGAGGGAAGCCATTTTTTCCGATTGCGTAAGACTGCGATAGGCGCGTTCCAGCTCTCCTGTTTTTTGATGCACCCGGTCTTCCAGGGTCTGGGTCCACTGTTGGTTTTCCGCCTGGGCCTTTTTAAGTTCCTGAGTCATGCGATTGAAGGAAATGGCCAAGCTGCCGATCTCGTCCTGGCTGGTTTCCGGCAGAATATAGTCCAGGTGACCCTGCGCCACGGCGCGCGTGCCTTCAGTGAGCTTGCGCACCGGTTTGTGTACGGTCAGCCAAATCAGCCAGGCGGTGAACAGGCTTACGGCCAGAAGCCCCGCGGCGGTGAAGACAATCGCCCGGCGCTCGTGCTGTGCCACGGCAAGGTCCATGGCAGCGAGTGAGATGTTGGTGTCAAGAACGCCCAACACCTGGTTGCCGTCGGTGTGGGCGTGGCAGGCGGCGTTGGAACAATCCGCTTCATTTTCAATGGGCCGAATCAGCCCCAATACGCGCGTGCCATCGCGGGCTTTATAAATGCGCATCCGGTCGGGCCGGTCGAGCCGCGCCAAAGGTTGGGCTTGTGCGTGGCAGGCGTAACACGCCTCCGCGTTCTTGTCCACAAACTGTCCTACCTCTTTGTCGTCGGTGGAAAAACTGATCTGCCCTTCCTTATTGAAAATGCGAATGCGGCTGATGCCGTTCTCGTGCCCGATCGTGTTGATGATGTGGAACACTTCCTCACGCTGGTTGCGCAACATCGAGTAGCGAATACTGCGGCGAATGATGTCGTTAATGCGGTCGGCGCTCTGAAAAATGACTTCCTGCTGCGACTGCCGCCAAAGGCGCAGGTTCCAGTACCCATAGAGCGAGAAGAGGATCGCCATCCCCCCCACAACGCACGCTGTCAACTTGGTGGCCAGGCTGTGAGTTATCCGCATCATACATCGTCCTCGGAACATGGGATACGGGGCACGGGGCAAGGGACGCCTTGTTTGGCGACGAATCCTGTCTTCCGTATTTCCCGGATTCCAATTAGACGATTGAGCATTTCTTCTATCTTCTGAATCCCGTGCCTATCAAGCCTGTGTTGCGAGCCCGGTATCTTGTGTCGCGGTCCCCGGGTCCTGAATCCCGCGCTTCGAGTCCCGAATCCCTTGTCCTGTAACCGGTCCAAACACGTTCAGGTATTGGACTGCCAGGCCGAAGGCAAAGACCGCGGCCGCCACGGTGGAGACAGAGATTGCCACTTCCGTCCAGCGGGGGAAATACGATCCGCCCGCCCATCCCTCCAGACCGGTGATACTCACGTTGAGTCGATTCAACAGGAAGCCGGTGATCACCAGGACCGCCGCCG
Organism: Acidobacteriota bacterium; assembly: GCA_031292775.1. Taxonomy (GTDB): domain Bacteria; phylum Acidobacteriota; class Terriglobia; order UBA7540; family UBA7540; genus Bog-366. The sequence continues at coordinate 13,244 of JARLGN010000262.1, forward strand.
CAAACAGCCCCTCCGGATTTTCCCGAACCCGCCGGATCAGCAGCAACACGATGGGAAGAATGACTCCCACAAAGCATTCCAGGAGAAAGGAGGCGGTTTCAACGGTGGGTTGCCGCAGGTAAACAAAGGTTCCGCGCGCCCAGAGGTCCTGAAATCGCAGGGTTGCATACAGTAGCATGACCACCGCCATGGCCTTGCCAAGATCGTTCAGGATTGACTGCTCGATGCTGGCGCCAAACGCCCGCGCGCT
>JARLGN010000263.1 GCA_031292775.1 Acidobacteriota bacterium
CCCCGCAGTCCTGATGGCAGAGAACATTGCGTCCCCGGACAAGCCTGCCGGGACAGTCACGCAAGACATCGTTGCCTGGGACACGACCACCCCAACGCGGCCGGGATACGACGTCTTATATTGTTTCGAGTTTGGAAACGGGTTTCAGACGAACACGCCGGGCTTTCAACCCGTCTCCCGCGTTTATCGGAATTCGCGGTATCTCTGGATTTCCGAGATCCGGGATACGACGCGCGGTGAAGAGGCTGACCCGCTTCTTCGCAATTCTGCCCAAGGCACGGAGGGAGAGTTTTGGGTGGGCATGGACGATGGCGACTACGACGTCACCTTGATTATGGTGGATTCCAAACAGGCGCATGGACCCTTCACAATTTACTTACAGGACCAGGCAGTTGAACCAAATGTCGTGACATCACCTGGGCACATTCTGGCACGAACGTTCCCCACCAAGGTCTCACAAGGGAAGCTAAAGCTCCGGTTGCATGCGGAAACCGGGAAGGATTTTGTGCTGAACCGGATGATCATCCAGGGCCCGCCCGGAAAAACCGCACAGAGGATATTCGCGGGCGCGCCCCTCGATTATCTGCCCACGGTTGAAGAGGTTCTGCAGGACGGCAACACAGACGCTCAAACAACCCTGCGCGAATACTGTGATTGGCTCTTAACCCGCCGGCTACCAAACGGCTTTATCGGTGACGCGGCGCGCCCAGGGCCACACACGCACTACTATTGGTACACCTCCGCGTACCCTATTCGTACCTTACTGGCAGGCTATGACCTGTTTCGGACGGCCACGTATCTGGACGCCGTGGTCAACATCCTGGACAAGCTGGTGGAAGAACAACTGCCCAACGGCGCATGGCAGCAGGTTTTTCGCGACAAGCCGACGCGCGCGATGTCGTCCGCGGAAACCGATGAGATCCTGAAGCATCGATGGGTGAATACTGCGGATATTGGATCGATTGTGACGGCTCTCGCCGTTAGCTGCAGCTACGTTTCGGCGGCACGAAAGCAAACCTACTTGCAAGCAGCGCAGCGCTACTGTGACAACTGGGCATCAACGTGGCAACTCCCGTCAGGCGCCTTCTCCAACGGGCTGGAAGGGGGAGTGGCAATGCGAGATGCCTACAGTGTTGCTACAGGGACGGAAGCCGCAGCCTTTGCCGCTGTCTATGCCATTTGCCGCGATCCCAAATACCTGCAAAGGGCGCAGCGCGCGGCGGAATTTCTTCTCGATAATTGGCAGACCGATGGGCGGCCCATTTGCTATCAGGATCCTTCGGCAAATATGGGCACAAAATATGTGCAGCCGGTGACGCAGTTTGGAGACGTTCTTTATTATCACGACGGGATTCTCTTCGTTTACCACCAGTCTTCGGATCCCCGGTTCCGGGAGAAGGTGCGCAAGGTTTATGGCTGGCACATCAATGGCGAACAAGGCTTGCACAATAACCTTCAAAACAACCCGTGGTGGCCTCTGCAAGACACTTGGGATAACTCGAAATCGGCCGGAATGCCTCAGGTTCTTCTCGCCTATCGGCGCATGGTTAAAGACGCGGCGGTGGAGAGGGCCGTGGGACTGATGCGAAAGTTCTTGTGCACGCCAAAGTTCTCGCAGCGAATCGGCGTGATGGTGGACCACCCAGACTTGCCGTGGGGCGGCGACTCCTTGCAGTCCTGGGCGGGGTGTGCGGTGGCAGCCACCGGGTTCGGGGGAATGTCGTTGGCGGAGATGATTAAGCCGGGAATGATGTATCTGTCGTCGTAAGTCCCGTAGGGGTACCCCTCGTGGGCATAGGCTGTCCAAATTGCGCTTGATCCGGCGAGGGACGACCTGCGGCCCACCCGCCTGTGGTGCAGAAATTCTTCGACTTCCACGGCCGGTTGGGCGCTAATCAACTCGTGCCGCGCGGAGGTCGATTGAAATGTACCTCCCTCGCCCCCTTGGGGGAGAGGGTGGCCCGCAACCGGCGTTTTCATAAGCCGGGGCGGGACGGGTGAGGGGGTCAAAAACTCTGGGGCCTATTGAATCGCTGCCGAAGCTTAGGGCTTTTCATTTTGGCGTCTGGACCTGCTTTGACGACTATGGCAAATGGTTTCCAGCTTGGTACGAACCCCCTCACCCCCCGCCTTGCGGTCCCCCCTCTCCCCCAAGGGGGCGAGGGGAGATGTATCATTAGATTCGATGTCAAATTGATGATGGCTGAACGCGGTCCCGCGTGGTCCACTGGGAGCGGTTGCTAATTTTGCCCCTATGAGACGCGCGCGAGTGCGGCTCTGCCGCTGTGCGCAATGTTACAATTCCTCAAAGCGGAGGGAGCAACGGGCATGTCGAAAAACGGAGCACCAGTTCTTGAAGAAGCGTTGGCGTTACCACCGAAAGAGACGGATGAGCAGGAAGATTACTTGATCGCGGCTCAGCGTCTGGAAGAAAGCCTTCCCTCCATCCCGCTTGAGAAAGTTCTTGATGATCTCAACTTGCGCCGTCCGGCTCGACCCAAGAGCCGCCGCTGAACTCAACCCTTATTTGGGAGCAGCGAGCAGCGTTTCCAAATCCGGCATCTTGTGGCGAACAAGTTCGATCTGTTCCGGCGTGAAGAGATTGTTCTTCAGCGAGTCGCCGAGTTTCTGCGTGGCTTCGAACTTGGCCTGTGGCGTGGCGTTGGGATCGGCCAGGATCTTTCCCCAGTTGTCGCGGCTCTTTTCCGCCTCCCGAATCTGGGCAGCGGCCTTATAGGTCAGGACAAACTCCCGCATGGATAGCCCGCGCTTCTTGAGGACGCTTTCAATTTTGGGCTGTTTTTGCAGATTGGCGATTTCCGCGTCCACGTCGCCGCTGCCAATCTTGATGGGAAGGTTCATGGCGCGGAGGTCGCTGAGCGCGCCCAGCGTTTTGTTCAGCGATTCCTGGGTGAGGACATTACTTGTGGGATTTTCGGCAAACGCGATGCCTGAACCGGCCACAATGAGAACGAAGATGGGAGGGAGGAAAAACAGGGTATTTCGAGGCCGCATGGATGAACACCACACCGTAGCCCTCCTCGGAACCAGGAACGGATCCCTCAGCCTTCGTGGGTTCCTCGCAGCGGCGTGTATCGCCCAGCTTGATTAAGGCTGTGCGTGACGATTCGACAGCCGTACGAGGGGTTTCATAAGAAACTCAGCGCAGATTTCCCGCAGCAATTGCTGGTTATCCGGATCAGTGTTGTGAAATTCCAATCCCACCTGGCCCAACTCACCCCTCCACGCAACTACGGCAAGGGTCCGAAATTCCCGATCTTTCCAAGCTATGGTAAATTCGCACTCTTGGTGAATTTCGAGGGTTGGGGCAAACTCCAGCAAGCATCCCAGGACGCACAAGTCTTCTATCATCACATCGATGGTTGTGGCCACCCCAGGCAAATGGACGCCGGCTTTCGCATGGGCTGAATAACGAGGGACTCGCCGTCTTTCTTCGCTCATATCCGCAGAGTGTAATTGGTTCGCGCTAAATTCGCAATGTGGTTTAATGGCCGGGCGAAATTCCCTGTTCTTCCACCTCTCCCCCGGATGGCAGCGGTTTGAGCAACAAGTTTCACGCGGTGAGAACCCCATGAGCTAAAAGGAAATCGTTGCAACTTCGCCCGCCGTAAGGTTATATTTCAATTTCGGTTGCAGGGCTTCCGTTTCCACTAAAATTTCTGGCGCACGCAGTTAGCAGAACCAGCCTTCGGGCACATATCCATAACTAATGAAGCTCCTATTACAACACGGGCGCTCAAGAGTTAGACCTTCATTGCTGGTGGGCGGGCTGTGCCTGCTTTTCACCACGCTGGCAATAGGCGTTGCGTTAACCTCCGCCCGACCCCAGGGTTCTTCCCCTGAACCTCGCCCCCAGATCACCTTCACCCACGACATCGCCCCCATTTTTCAGAAGAACTGCATCGCTTGTCACGGCAGCGATAAGCCGCAGGGCGGTCTGCGCCTTGACTCTGAAAGTGCAACCCTGAAAGGTGGCGAATCCGGCAAGGTCGTCATTCCCGGGGACAGTGAGAAGAGTCCGCTGATAAAGCGTTTGGTGGGCGTGGGGGAAGATGCCCGGATGCCGATAGGTGCCGATCCGCTTCCAGCGAGTCAGATCAAATTGATTCGGGCCTGGATCGATCAGAACTCCTTCGCGATTCTGAAGGAACCAGTGCAAGCACAAGTAGTGCCCGTTGCGGCTCATTCACAGGCGGGCAGGTCAGGAGATTTTGCCTCGGACATACGCCCGATTCTTGCCGCGCGCTGCTACCAGTGTCATGGGCCGGAGCTTCAGCAAAACGGCTTGCGACTGGATTCATTGGCGGGGATTTTGAAGGGCAGCGCGAATGGCAGCGTGGTGATTCCCGGAGACAGTGAGAAGAGCCTGTTGGTGCGGCGCATCATGGGACTCGACCGCCCGCAGATGCCTTACGGCGGTCCGCCCCTCTCTGCTGGTGACGTGGAACAGATTCGCCAGTGGATTAATAAGGGTGCGCAAGGCCCGGACTCTACGGGACCCGTCGCCGGGGCAGTGCACGTCAAACATTGGGCCTACGTCAAACCCGTGCGGCCGGATACGCCAGAGGTGAAGGACGCACACTGGTGCCGCAATCCGATTGACAACTTCATTCTCGCCCGGCTGGAAAAGGAAGGCCTCATACCTTCGCCCGAGGCCGGCAGGGAAACACTGATCCGCCGCGTGTCGCTGGATCTGATCGGCCTTCCACCCACACCGGAGGAAGTTGATGCGTTTTTGGCTGACCACAGTCCCATGGCTTATGAAAACCTGGTCGACCGCCTGCTTGCCTCACCGCACTTTGGAGAGCGTTGGGCGGCGCCGTGGCTCGACCTGGCACGCTACGCCGACACGCATGGCTACGAGAAGGACATGCGGCGGACCATGTGGAAGTACCGCGATTGGGTCATCAATGCCTTTAACGAGGACATGTCGTTCCGCGAGTTCACCATCGAGCAAATCGCCGGAGACATGCTGCCGCAACCCACCACCGGCCAGCTCATCGCCAGCGGCTTCAACCGCAACACCATGACCAACATGGAAGGCGGCGTGGATCCGGAAGAGTATTACTGGTACACGCAAGTCGACCGGGTAAATACCACTGCCACGGTATGGCTGGGCAGCACTTTGGGTTGCGCCGAATGCCACAACCACAAGTTTGATCCCTTCACCCAAAAAGACTACTACCGCTTCCTGGCGTTCTTTGCCGGTGAGAAGTACGTAGACGACAACTCTCCCGAAGGCCCGTACGCGCGCGAACCCCTCATTGAATTGCCTACGTCCGAGCAAGCCGCCAAAAGCAAAACGTTGCGTGCGGAGATTGACCATGTTCAGGCTGTATTGGACACTCCGACACCAGCGCTGGCCGCCGAGCAGTTGCAGTGGGAGCAAGGCATCAAAGCGGCAGAATTGAAATGGACTGTGCTTCAGCCCAGCCATTATGTATCGCAGGGTGGCGCCAC
>JARLGN010000264.1 GCA_031292775.1 Acidobacteriota bacterium
CCCGGTAAGGTCATTCGCGAAGACCTGATAGTGGACTTCGACAGTCCCTCCGGCGCGGCTGGAATCCACGCGCCACGTCTGCTTGTCCAGTTTGATCCACGGCAAGGGGCGATGGTCGTCGCCCACCGCAGAAAACTCCTGCACGTTCTTGGCAAAATCGTAGATCGCATAGCGCCCTGGTCCCCACGCCGGCATGACAAATTTTAGGCTGGATGTTTCCACCTGGTGGGCAACGATTCCGATTTCGACCAGATGAGTGGTCGGACGATCTATTCGAGCCGTGTAGGCAAGGTCGAGTTGCCGGGGCGTGATCCCTTCCGCGGCCCGCAACCCGCCGGCGTAGCTCAGCGCTAAGAAGAGGAGCAGCAGAAATCCGCAAATGCGTGAAGGATGCCCCATCGCACATAACCAGCGAGGTTTCGATTGGCCCTTCGAGGCAAAGTGCGGCAACAATAATTTCATCTCGGTGTGGTCCCTTTGGTTTATTTGAATTCCTGAAACGCCAGGTGCAATGCGACGTGCGCGGCGAACCGGTATAAACAATCCCTTCATCGAGCGGGTTCCAACACCAGCTTGTGGGCTGTGTTCTTTTCAACGGCCGCATCGCTGAACAACATGGGGAAGCTCTGACCATTGTACCAAGCCGAAAGCTGGTCGCGGTAAAAGGGGCTAAAGACCTGGCCGGATTCTCCCAGAGTGATGTTTTGCATTGACTGGTCCAAGTCGGAAAAGTCCACCACCATGCGCATGGAAGGCCCCGAGGCAGGGGAAGTCGCCTTCACGGTAGTGGCGGTTCCCGCTTGCGGGAATGGCCCGACGTCCAGTATTCGCCCCAGGAGAGGCGACCCGGCACTCAAGGGATGGTGAAAGGTCAGGGGAATGGTTTCACCCCATTTCCAAGCAGCGTGGTCCTGACTGTGAACCAGTGAGGGGATCTGCCGGGTCCCTTCATCCAGGCTTTTCATAAGGGTCACGTGGAAGTCTGAATCGCCCGGAGGAAGCCAGCGCGCAAGGTTTTGCTCCAGGACATTCTGAAGGAAAATGGTGCTCATGGGCCAGCGGTACAGGGAGTAGTCGTCACCTAATTTTGACTTCAGAATGCGGGTGAGCAGAGCGCGTCGAGTGACCTCCAGGACAAGCGTCGCCGCGGAATCCGCGCGCGCTACTCCGTCCCAGTCCTTCAAGACGCCGAGCGCAAATTGGGCGTCGGGGCTTGCCGGCGGTTGCTTTCCGGCTGCCGCCAGGAGTTGCTTGGCCAGCCACGCATCTTCCAAACTCATGATATCGGTCTGAATCTTGAGCATGTCCGATGAAGTGAACGGCCCTCCCGCGCGGAGAAGTTGAAATATCCTCGCAGTGCGGAAGGGGGCTTCCCACCTTGACGTAATGAAATACGGATAATTATCTGGAACAACGCGTCCATTGGCTGTTGCGATCATCCCGCTGGGAGGATTAAAGGCGTGAGGGAGGGCCTCAAACGGGACGAAACCATTCCAATCATATTCGTCGGTGCTGCCAGGCACGGGAATGGCGCCATTACCCTGCTTGCGGATGGGAACAAGCCCGGCGGCGTAATAGCCGATGTTGCCTTCTTCATCGGCATAAACGCAATTCTGCATGGGCACATTGAAATCGCGGAGAGCTGCGGTGAACTCCTGCCAGTTTTTTGCCTGATCGATGTGCAGAAAGGGAATGCGGACGGCGTGCGGGGTGAGTAAAGTCCACTGCAGGGCGAGGTCGCGATCGCCATCGTGCGAAATTACCGGCCCGTGCCGCGTGACCATTACGGTGAAATGATAATCGCGCTGGCGGCGAACCTTGATGGTCTCATTGCGAACGTCCGCATTCACCCACTGGCCGTTATGCAAATACTTGCTGGGGTCGCGGAGATTAAAGCTTTCAATGTAGAGGTCTTGAACGTCAGGCGCGGTGTTGGTCATGCCCCAGGCGATATGTTCATTGTGGCCAATGATGACAAGCGGCAGGCCGGGCATGCTTACACCCGTCACGTTGAGTCCAGGCGCCTTAAGATGAATCATGTACCAGATGCTGGGAATGCTGAGGCCAAGATGGGGGTCGTTTGCCAGCAGGGGCTTGCCGGACTTCGAGTGCGATCCACTCACCACCCAGTTATTGCTCCCTATCCCACTTGTGGATTCCAGGGGGGCAGGAAATAGCGCTTCAACAGGGAGGTTGTCCGGGGACGCTTCCGTGCCCACGGCCGGGTTGGCGGCTGTTTTCGGAGCCGGGGGCGTCGAGGCAGGAACATCAGCAACCGGCATGTCAAGTGCAGAATGATCGGGGAACGCATCGGAGAAGAGCTCTTTCCCCAATTTGGCGGCGATATGCTCGCGCATCAAATCGCTCTGCCAAGTTTGGCTTAGCGACGTCGAAAGGTTCAGGGCGACGGCAACGGAATCGACTTCGCGCCACGGTTGGGGTTGGTATCGCATCATCGAAAATTCTATAGGCAGATGGTCACGATGGCTTTCGATAAAGACATTAATGCCGCGAGCAAATGCAGTAAGGAGACGACGATCGTCCGGCGACATTTCTGCCAGGGCTCTTTCCGCAACCCCCACGAAGCCCAGCGTATGGCTTTCAATATCCATGCGCAGGGTGCGATCACCAAAGATCTCTGAAAGCGTCCCCTCAGCCTTCCGCCGGCTCAAATCCATTTGCCAGAGGCGATCTTGAGCCGTAACGTACCCTTGAGCGAAAAGAGCGTCCGCAATAGATTGAGCGCGGATGTGAGGAACACCATGCGCATCTCGCGACACTTCCACCCGTGCCGAAAGCCCCGGGGCGGAAAGCGCCCCATCAAGGGCGGGAAGGCTGGCACGAGTGCGCCACCGGAGCCATATTCCTCCGCCGGCAATGGTGAGCAGTAAGACGATCAAGAACAGTAGACACAGGTATTTGAGGAATCGCTTCATGGGTTTTTGGGTCCGGCAATCAAAGAGCTGGATAGTACTAAAGATCACCTACCATGGCAACGAGCAAAGCAGGCCGCAGCGCGCGAAGTACCATGAGGAGGTACGCAGTGTGGCGCAAGATGAAGAAGTGGTAGTCCGGGAAAGATTCGAACCCTCAACCCACGGTTTAGGTAACCTATACAGAGCAACATAAATGTTTGTGCATCCGGTTGTAGCGGCGGTCTCCGACCGCCGTCGTCGATCGGAGATCGACGCTACAATTTATGTCGCTCTGTATAGTAGCCTTGTTGACTGGTTTTGAAAGTATTCGACCCTGCTATTTCCGTTAACAAGTTACAAACGTGATGATTCCGGGACGCGCACTCATTTTGACCTGATTTGAAGAGAAATCCACTACAGTTTTACTACCGTGTGTCTCAGGAGAATCTCCATGTAGATTCCCTCGTGTCTAAAACAGATCGCGTCAGGTTGGGAATGAGGTACAGCACAAGCGCTCGCTATGCGGGGAAGCTGGGGGTCTTTCTCACCCTGGCGGTCGAGCCAACCTGTTTCCAGCGGAGATCGAGGAAATTCACTGCCCTCGCCCCCTTGGGGGAGACGGAAAATGTATCGTTAGTTTAGCGTCGTATTCGTGACCGTGCACGCGCAGAACCGGGTTCGTCATGCGGCGAGTCCGCTAATTTGGACAGTAGTGATGTAGATTCCCTTTCCGTCTGCCGTGGTGGGCAAAACGCGATTGGATTTGACAATGTGATTTATGCCCCGTATCCTTGCGGCGTTTTTCCATCCCTTCCGACGCGGTTCTGAACCATGAGTGGCAATCTCGCAATTTGCTACGAGATGAAGGGAGGATGCAATGTACCGTGCGCAATGTGGCTCCATTCTTCCTCAAGGTGCCTTTTTTCTGGGGCCAGTACTGGAAAAACGTGGCGGCAGAGGCCTCGCCTCATGCAATGAGGGTTGCAAGTTCCCAAGGCCCTCCGTCGAATGGGACTCAACCAGAATCTTCTTGGAGAAAATTCCTATGCGCGTCCGGATTTGCCTTTTGGCTTTTCTTCTTCCTCTTGCGATAGGTCCCAAATGTTTGCCAGCTCAGGACGTTCCGACCGTTTTGGATTTGCAGAAACGATCTCTCTTTGATGGCCGCGAATATTTCGTCTTAAGGAGCGGGCGCGCCAAAATGATTGTGCAGGCAGACCGCGTTGACCTTGGCCCTGCCTTCACCTTTATACTTGTCGACGCCGCGAACCCGTCCCAGACACATCGGAAAGAAATGGCGTTCAATTTTGCGCCACCTGGGGGCTTTGCCTCCAGTGCACTGCAAGTTGTACTGGGAGGGTTTGCGTTCACGCCCCTTGGGAACCGGACAGAGACGCGATGGGTCGATGTGGATGGCATCCCGGCGGTGGAGGCTGTGTGGTGGGCAGGAGGAATCCGAGTTACGGAGCGCGTCAAGGCACTGGGGAACAAGGGCACATTTCAAAGGTCCATCCAGCTCGAAGGTGCGGACGTCGTCGGGCAAGAGAATGTGGAACTCCGGTTGTCGGTTCCGCGGGGAACGCTGCGAGGCGAAGGTTCGATCTTGCTTCAGCATGGAGAGGGATTTCAATCCTGCCTGGTTTCGTTTGGAAAGGGACCGGCAAGAG
>JARLGN010000265.1 GCA_031292775.1 Acidobacteriota bacterium
CGCTGCCGCCACGTCGTATCCCACGCTGCTGGTGATGCAGAAATAGCGGGGAGTCCGGGGAATTGACCGTGAGCCTTAGGTTTGCTTGTAACTACAAAAAGAGCTACATTTGGGAAGGAAGCGGAGATGAAATACGAATGGGACGAAGCGAAGAACCGGAAGAACGTCGCCAAGCATGGTCTTAGTTTTGAGGATGCCGAACAAGTGTTTTCCGGGCCTTGCGTCACGTTCGAAGATGACCGCTTCGACTACGGGGAAGAACGACTTATCACTTTGGGCTTACTGGCCGGGCGCCTGGTGGTTATCGCCCATTCACCGCGCGATGAGGGAACGCGCATCATTTCCATGAGAAAGGGGAACCGGCTTGAACAAAAAATCTATCAAAAGCGACTTGGCACGGATTGACCGCATGCGGGATGCCGACATTGATTACTCCGATATTCCGCCGCTAGACAGGATGTTCCTCAAAAAGGCCACGACGGCTTGGCCCCCGGCGAAGAAGCAATTGACGATTCGCCTCGATGCGGACGTGCTCGATTGGCTCAAGGGTCAGGGCAGGGGCTACCAGACGCGCATTAACCATATTCTGCGTGTGGTGATGGAGAGTCAGCCCTCCCGCTAGGTCATCGGTAGAGTCTTTTGTGGGTCCGTGGTACTGAGGTGTGATCAGAAAAGCTGCAGAGCTTGAAATGCGGTGCTGCGCCAACCTGTCATTGACATGTACGGTGCAACCGTACATACTGAAAATATGAACGGATACCATGCAACCGGTCCGCTTTCGCCACAAAGGGCTGAGGCAGCTCCATGAGGACGGAAACGCCAAAGGGGTGCCGTCCGCAAGGGCCGACAAGCTGCGCAAGCTCCTGTTTGCCCTCGAAACCGCCGAGACGCTGGAGCAACTTGGCCGGTTTCCCGGCTGGAAATTGCATCCTCTCAAAGGCGACCTGAAAGGATTATGGAGCCTGACGGTCACGGGAAACTGGCGGTTGATCTTCCGCTACGACGAACGGACCAGCACCGCCAGCGAGATTGACCTGATCGACTACCACTAGGAGGCCGAAATGCCTATGAAGAACCCGCCCCATCCGGGCGACCTGGTTAGAACCGAAGTCATCGAAGCCCTCGGCCTCAGCGTGTCGAAGGCGGCGGAGATTTTGCAAGTGCGCCGCGCCACGCTCTCCGACCTTCTTCACGGCAAGACCGCACTGACGCCGGAAATGGCCCTGCGCATCGAAAAGGCGTTCGGCCCGGACATGGACCACCTTCTCCGTATGCAGCTTGCCTATGACGTGGCGAAAACCCGAGAGCACGCACGGGGCATTGCGATCAAGCGATATGCCCCGGCCTGAGCCCGTCCAGTTCCCGCGCGGCGAATCGGCAACTCGATCCACCTCCTGAGTAAACGATCACAAGCTTGCCATCTCGAATGCCATAGACTCGGAACTGCTGCGATTCGGGGTCGGACACCGTGGTAATGAGAAAGTCGCGGCCACTCTTGAGGTGGACCGTTCCCAGCACACGCTCGTCCTCATCCTCTATATTCCGTTTCCAGTGAAGGACGTGGAATCGGCCCCGTTCCATCGTGCCGATAGCAAAGTTAAGCTTGAGCATGTCTGCTTCTGGTTTGGTTGCGTAGTCAGAAAAGGATCTTTGTACCAAAATCAAGTCACGACCTTCGAACCGCAAGGAGAAGAGCCGAAGATACAATCTGGAATCCAGTCTCCAGGGGACAAGGGCGGCGAGTGCATTGAGTATTGGCTTGGCTTCAGCGTTGCGAAGAGGCTGGGGGGGCGGGCTATCGCCGAAGAAATCCGTGGAACTGGCCGCGATTGCTGACCTTGCGATGTTAACGCCGGAGTAGCTTCCTGTTCCGGAATACTCGAAGCAGTCACCCAATGAGGTCGGCGCAGCACGAACTGTAGCGCCCTTTCCATCGGCGCTGACCACGAAGTAATCGTGGGGCTTTTTCAGGTATTCTCGCTCAAACTTCCGGCAGGCATTTTGTTGGTTCTCGTCACAAGGAATACTTTGCCACTCTCCCGATTGCGTAAGACGAGCCAAGGGTTCCACAAAGACGGACCCTTTACCAGTCCATCGCCCGGAGCTTATCCCTCCTCCGAGCATGGAGTCGTCACGTGATACTGCCGCCAGCATGACGCCCGCATCTTGCGGAGGAGTCGGCATGTGCTGTTGCGATAAAGCCAAAACTGAAGCACAGAGAACCAACCCTACCCACAAGCTCTTCATTCGTTGGCGTCCTTTCTTCTCACCAGACGAATCAGTTACCTCCACATTCATCCTTACGCGCTGGCGGGTTTCCAGCCCGAGCGTTGGCGCAGGGCGGTGATGTGGGCCACATGATGCTTGCCGTGCCAGGCGTAGAGCGCCAGATATTTCTCCAGTGTCACTTTGCCCAATTCCGGATGCTTCACGGTGCGGGCAAAGTCCTCCGGCTTCAGCGAGCGCAGCAGCAATACCCAACGCTGATGCAGCGCCTCGACGAGGGTTAAGGATAAGTCGGCGGGAGCTGTCTGCGCATCGCTCAATTGCGCCCAAAGTTTTTGGTCGTAGGGCTTAATGGTGGGTTCGTCCTCCGTAAGTGCCAGGCGGAAGCGCACGTAGGAGTTCAGATGGCTGTCGGCGAGGTGATGGACGACCTGGCGGACTGTCCAGCCACCGGGCCGGTAGGGCGTGTCGAGCTGTGGTTCTGTCAGCCCCGTCACCGCCGCCCACAGCCGCGAAGGCATATCTTCAATATCGGCCAGCCATTCTTGCCGGTCTGCCTCACTAGCCACCAATCCATCGCCACTGTGCGTCCACGCGAATTTTCCAATCGGATATTGCAAGTCCATCTTTCCCCTCCTGTTCAATGTGAGTGCCAAACCTTGTAGCGCCGTCCCTTTAGGGCCGAACATGCAGGGCTAAACCCCGCTTCGACCCGGCCCGGACCTCTCCGCGTCCTACACCTTTCATCCTAAACCCTTTCACTGCCCTAGCCATGCAAGAATATTCGCCATCGATTTCTGAGGGACTTCTTCCTTGCGTGCCGAGCGATGGGGTGGTGCTGATCCGGGTCGGTGCTGACAACCGCTGCACGAACGAGTTTATCCGCAGACCGCTTAGCCCGGTATGTGCCCAATGTAGCGTGGCAAGACTTGTCATGCCGCACACGCCTGGGCACGGGATGGTTGGCAGCGCACCCCAAGAAAAAACCGCTCACCACAATGAGTCGTGATGAGCGGTTGTTCGGGACTAATGAAATGACGTCCCGCTATGAGGTCATGCTCGCCGTTCAGAAATGCTCAAGCAGCGGCAAAAACCATATTTTACTTACCCCAAGCGCGAAAATCCATTTCCTTTGAGCGACCTTGTTCACGCGTACGCGTGCAATCCGGGCAGCAAATACGTGACCCCGAAGAACGTAAACATGACAATGCCGAAGCCGATGATGGCGAAGTATGCTGAACGCCTTCCACGCCATCCGCGGGTGAGGCGCATGTGGAGGTATCCCGCGTAGGTCACCCAGGTAATCAAGGCCCAATCTTCCTTCGGGTCCCAACTCCAATACGAGCCCCAGGTGCGGTTGGCCCAGTAGGCGCCGGCAATGATCATAAACGTCAGCAGGGGGAAGGAGATCGCCACGGTTTTGTAGATCAAATCGTCCAGGGAGTCCCGGCTGGGCAGGTAGCCGGCAATGGAATCGTATTTCCAGTCCAGCACTTTCCAGGCGATGGAAGCGAACAACACGGTTGCCACACCCGCCAGCAGGAACGGACTATCCACCAGGCGCACTTGAAAGCTCTGGGAATATTGCGCGAGGTAATGGGCACCACCATTCACGTTGACCAGCAGGAGCACTATGGCCAGTATCTGAATTGCCACCGCCGCCAGGAAAGCCCAGCGTGCGGTCTTATCCCAATTTTCCGGCCGCTCGGAATAGGTGGCCACAAGGTTCAGCGCCAGGGTGGCGATGGCGAGTGCCAATGCGATTACGAAAGGCCAGCCCAACGCTTCCAGCGGAACCATTAAGGCCTTGCGAGGCGCCAACATTACTTTCTCCCCCGCTACGGGATCCCATGCGGCCATGGTCAAAGCCATGCTGCCGTTGACGCAGGTGGCCACAATCGTTCCGTACACCCCTACCGCCAACGCTGCGCACCAACTTAGGAAACTCCGGGATGTAACCCCGTCCTTGACCAGGTAAAGCAGCGCCACGGCGAACGAAATCGTAAATCCCGCGTAGCTCAGCATGGCCAGGGTCACGTGAATCTGCAGCCAGGTGGATTGCAAAGCCGGCACCAGCGGGCGGATTTCCCCCGGCAAGACCTGCATCAGAATCAGCGCCAATGCGGCAATGGGAAGGGTGATGGCCCCCAGAAATGTCAGTTTGAGTTTCCACTCCGCCACAGTGTGGGCGGCGACGACGGCCCAGGAAAACACCAGCACCATTTCATAGATATCGGAAAGCGGCGCATGTCCCGAGCTCGACCAGCGGATCAGGATGGCCAAGGTGTGCAACAGGAAGCCGCTGCGGGAGAGCAACACGGCGCCATCAAATAATTCCACCCGCCGCAAGGCAACGGACGAGCCATATAACGCCGACGCGCCAAGATACGCTACAAGGGCCACATACAAGAATTTTTCGCCCGCTTGCGCCCCGTGGAACCACCCCTGTTCGCCGATCAGGTGGGGGACAGAGATTGCCAGTACCGTAAACATCGCGACGCTGACGATCAGCAAGATCCAGTTTGCGATGTTGGTCTGGCTACGCTCCGGGGTGTGGGTTATTGCTTTTGCCATGAACCGCTTCTCCTTTTCAAGTAGTGCGGAATGCCTACCCGCTTTGCGTGTTCCGCTTAATCGTATTTGCTTGCGGATCCCGCCGTCTCGAATTTCCAGAGCCTGACGAGCGATGAATGCTTACGCCGCAGAGGCATCTTCCCCTGGCTCTTCGGGAACCTGCATTAGAGCGCCTGCGACTTTATCCGTCAATTCGTGGAATTTACGCTCAAAATTTTCGCGATACTTGCTCGGCTGTCCACCCAAAAGGAGGACCGGCTGCCCCTTGCGGTCGACTGCCGCTACGCCCCAGACGCGGATGTGTGAG
>JARLGN010000266.1 GCA_031292775.1 Acidobacteriota bacterium
GTAACCAGCATCCCCCGTGAATCACTGGTCATGACGCTGGGCTCCACGCGCTCGGGCGTGGAAGCCAATATTCAGAAGTCAGGAGTCGGAAGTCCGAAGTAAGAATAAGACTGCCCGCTACCCAATTCCTCTCTGCCGGTCTCCATCTCCTGACTCCTGGCTCCCAATTCCTACCCTGCTTACAGCGGCAATTTCACCGGGCGATTCTCCCGGGCAGAAATCTGCGAAGCAAAACATATTTCGTGAGTCACGGCGGCATCGTCCAGGTTGGCGTGCGACTCGCGATCATTCAGAATGCAGTCAACGAAGTGTTGAACTTCATCACTGAACGGATGGTGTGACACGTCACCGCTGTCGGGCATAACGGTGGGAAACGTGGCCCATTCCTTTTGGCCTTTCCAGTGCTTGGAGAAGACCTTGTTGTTGCGAATCGTTCCCTGATCCCCGAAGAGGGCGATATTGAAAATGTAAGGTTGTACGCACTCAACGGAGCACCCCACTTTTCCCATCGTACCGTCCTCAAACTTTACCAAGGTCAAACTATTGGGTTCATATTCATAGTGCAGCGGATTTTCCCGGCTCACATTCCCATATGCGAATACTTCCACGGGCTGGGCGCCAACGAACCAGCGCAAGCCATCTACGGCGTGGCATCCAGCGGTAAGGAGGTCGCTTCCGGCCATGTCTTTCTTTATGTTCCATGCATACTGCGCGTACCAGGGGCCGACTCCATGGTAATAATCAACCTCGGCCAGAAAGAGATTTCCCACCAGGCCGTCCTTCAGGAAGCCTTTGATCATTTCGAAGAGCGGGTTCCAGCGGAGCACGAAGCCGACCACCGTTTTGACTTTGGCGGAGCGCACGGCGGCCTGGAGTCCACGCAGTCCTTCGAGATCCAGGGCGACCGGCTTCTCGATCACCAAGTTCTTCCCTGCCTGCGCGGCAGCAATACCCTGAGCGACGTGCAGGTGGTTGGGAGTACAAATGACCACAATCTGGACGGAGGGATCCGCAAGCATTTCATCCACGCGGTCATAAGCACGGCACCGCGGCATATTG
The DNA here is from genome assembly GCA_031292775.1 of Acidobacteriota bacterium. Taxonomy (GTDB): domain Bacteria; phylum Acidobacteriota; class Terriglobia; order UBA7540; family UBA7540; genus Bog-366. Next base: position 1,060 of record JARLGN010000266.1, read on the forward strand.
AACGCCTCTGCCTTGGCCTTGGCTCGCGCTTTGTCTCGACTGACCAGCCCCACAACCTCAGTGTGCGGGTTGGCTTCAAAGGCGCGAATATACTCGCCGGAAACCCACCCCGTCCCGATAATACCGACCCCCAATTTTTCCAATGGACTCCTCCCGCCTTGATGCAGATTTTGCCGAGTGCGAAGGGACAATTCTAATGCACAATCGTCGCCTCACGCGCGATACGGGTCAAATAAAAATGCACCGCCGGCGTGATGACCAACGAAAGAACCATGGAAATCAAGATGCCCCCGATCACGGCGATGGCGAGCGGCTGCAACATCTGTGAGCCCGCTCCCAGGGCCAGTGCCAGGGGCAGCATGCCGGCCACGGCCGCGAGCGCGGTCATGGCGATAGGCCGAAGGCGGCGGCGTCCTGCCTGCACCATGGCCTCCTCCGCAGAATATCCGACGGACCGAAATTTCTGATCCGCATCGAGCAGGAGAATACCATTCTTGGCCACGATGCCGACCACCATGATGAGACCCATAAAAGATGAGATGTTAAAAGTGGTTCCCGTGAGCAGGAGCGCCACAAACACACCCGAGCTGGACAGAATCGCGGAAGATAGAATTGCCACAGGAGCGCTGAAGGTGCCAAATTCGAAAAGCAGCACCAGGAATACCAGCACAACTGCCAGCAGGAGGACGATGAACAGGTCATGAAATGACCGCTGCTGTTCGCGATAAGTTCCGCCGTAGACAATGCGGATGGAAGAAGGTACCTTCAAGTCGTCCACAGCTTCCATCACCGCCGCCACGCCCGTGCCCAGGTCCACACCCTCCAGGCGCGCCGTCACTGCCACGTCGCGCTGTAGGTTCTCGCGGAGAATTTCCGTTTGTCCCGGCAATTCCGTGATTGACGCCAGTGAGCCGAGTGTGGCGGTCTGACCGGTGGAACTTACCAGCAGCGTACTCTTCATCGCATCGAGTGAGCTCCTGTTCGCTTCGGGAAAGCGCACGCGCAACGTCCGCGCCTGGCTGTTGGCGACGATGGGTGTGGGAGCGGGTTCGCCCTCCATGATGGCGGAGGCGTCAAGCTCCACCTCCTCCGTGGTAAATCCAGCCCGCGCCGCGGTTTGGGGATTCACTTGAAAAACCAATGCCGGACCACTCATAGCGTTATCGACGCCATTGAGGATATCCACGACCGGTTTTTTCCCTCGCCATTGGACTTTGCCAATGGCATCGGCCACCCGCGGTCCCCATTGGTTAAGCAGGTTGCCGTCCGGTGAAAACAATTTGATCTGGATGGGCTGAGGCGCACCGGTGAGATCGCTGATCATATCCTGAAGAACCTGGGTAAACTCGACATCGGTTTCCGGCTCTTCCTTCACAGCCTTCGCACGCACTTCGCTAATGATTTCATCAATGCTGCGGTGGCGGTCTTCCTTGAGCTTAACCGAGATATCGCCGGTGTTGGCTTCCGTCACGGCCGCCAGGCCGAGTTGCATCCCGGTACGCCGCGAGGTGCTTTCCACTTCCGGGATGGCGCGGCAGATCCGCTCCAGATGGGAGACCACGCGGTCCGTTTCCTGAAGCGAGCTGCCCGCAGGCATCACGTAATCGAGGATAAACCCGCCTTCATCCATCGCCGGCAGCAGATCCGTTCCCAAACTGCGATAGCAAAGGAACGAAGCGAAGATGAGCAGCAGGCACAAGGCCGCCAGCCATTGAGGCCGGTCCAGCGCGCGCCGGAGCCAGCGTTCATAAAAGCGGATGACCTTGCCGAAGAATCCCTTCATGGAAGCTTCTTCCGCGGCCATCAGGCGATGCATCTCATCGGCGTTGTCCCTCACCTGTGTTCCGCCGCCGGGCACGGGATTAGTCACGGGTTCAGGCGCCGGTTCGTCCCCAAGTTTTCTGCGAACAAAGTGCAGTGCCAGGTTGGGAGTCCAGACCAGAGCCAGACCGAGAGAAGTAAAGAGTGAGACGGACATCGTCACGGCGAGAGCCCGGAAGAAAGTACCGGTGACCCCCGTAATCGAAATGAGGGGCAGAAAAACCACGACGGGCGTAA
>JARLGN010000267.1 GCA_031292775.1 Acidobacteriota bacterium
AGGTAAAAGGTAACAGGTTAAGGATCAGGTTTCTGCGCGGGGTGTCAGATTCAAGGGGTTTCCCTAACACCTGACACCGGGCACCTGACACCTTCTCTTCAGTACTTCACGTCCGTAAGGCGTCCGGTGGTTTCGCCGCGCAGCCAGACGTAAATCGGGGCGTGGGGAGAAGGGGGGGGCCAGGGAAGTTCCACTTTCAGCGTTTGCTCCTGGGCACTACCGGGGACAGGCGTGGGAATTCCCTGCACGGGATATCCCGTCTTGGCGTCCCAACCGGTCTTCTCGATAATTTGGAGATCGATTCCGGTTAGGTTCCCAGCATAAATGGAGGAGCTAAGCTTCTCCTCGGTAAGCGCGAACTTTTCAATCCGCGGCAAACGGATGACGCGGCCCAGCACGGTTGGATCGGAGCTCCCCGTGGCTAGCGTGGTGATGGTTGCGGTCAATTTGCAGCCGGACTGGCCCACCACACCAGGGTCGACAGAAAGAAATAATCCGTCGTCACCAGCAAGGTCCAGTTGCGCGCTGGTGGTCCGGTCTCCCGCGTGCAGTACCATTGGCGCTTTGGTGAAACCTTCGTTAGCACAATTGAGACTCAGCGCGGGATGGGCATCAAGGTTGCGGGTCAGCAGCGAAAAACTGGTTGCCGCCCCTGCCGGTATTTCCCCCTCGCTCAGAAGTACGTCAGGCTGCTGGGCAAGCGAAAGGCTGACTCCAGCGATCTTTGGGCGTGGGCCTGCTACTTCCAGCGCTCCGGAAAACGTAAGCGGGGCATTGAGATCCTGAACCGAAACGCTGGCGGCCAGCGACTCTCCCTGGTGCGCCGCTGATTGGAGTTTGACCGTCGCTTTCCGCTCCAGCACATCGTGAGCATCGGGCTTCACGGCGGCAAGTTCCCATGCGGCATCAGAAGTGGCGATGTGCGTAATGCGTTCCAGACGAGTCCCGCGAAGGACCACGGTCTGTTGGGATTCGCCCAGATTGGCGCGCAGGGGCAAACCGTCGAGCGTGGGGTTGGGAGGATGAATCACCAATCCAACATCGTGTGAAGACCCGTTTGTTTGGGTCAAGATCAAGCGGTAGCTGCCCACGCCCCATGCCGACGCGTCCACTTCCGCTTCCATGTTCTCCTGGTCGCCCTGGGCTTTGCCTTTAGGTAATGTGAACGTGATTTCCTTGGGGGTTGCCTTCTTGTCTCCCGCTTTCGCCATTGCCACTTTTTCGACAAATTCAAAGTCTGCGCCGGCCAGTTGGACTTTAATCAAACCTGTGCTCTCTACCAAACGGTCGGCGGATTCTGGCGTGACCTTCGCCTTGCTGAAGTCGCCCAGAGGCCGCAGATCAACATCCCCCTTCACTTGCAGGGGTTCCCAGTCCCACAGGGCAGCCAGGTGATAATCTCCCGGCGGCAGTTTGGTTTGCGTCAAATCGATATCCAGCGAGTCGTCCGGGGTTCCCGCTTGCACCTTAACGGGAATGTCGGCGTGGTTCTTGGCCGATACCAATTCCCAGCCGCGCGCGCGTGCGAGGAGCCGGGAGTCCTCCGCATTGGCGAAGGGGACTTTGAGGGTACATTTGGCCCCAATCGGCATGTGAGCTGTCTCTGCCAGGGCCACGGCGGGCGCGGTGGCATTGGGCACTTTCATCATCCACAAATATGCGACCCGCGTGCGCGGTTTCTCCGCCTCGTTCTTGGCACAGAGGGCCAAGCCATTGGTTTCAAAGGCCTGAGTGAAAGCGGAGCGGAAGTCGGTGTCAGGAAAAACCAGCGTGCGCATGTTCAGGAAAAGCGCTGCGCCTCCTGCCGCCAGTCCCACGGGCGAACCGAAGAACATTGCCGCCACTGCCCCCGCCAAACCCGCTGACTGCGCAACAACTCCCGTAGGAGAAGATGTAATCGGATCGAAAGTCTGCAAGGAGGGCATCATCGCCTGCAACAATACGGAGGCCTGCTGGTTGGGGGACGCAGACGCATCGAGCTTGGGAATCGCGACATTGTACTCACTCCCAAATCCCGCCAGCGCGGCGTTCACATTGCGTGTTGGGTCCGGCTGCTGCTGGTATTCCGTCAGTGCTTCGACCAAAGCCCCCACCTTGGCTGTTTGCTCGGCGTATTCGGTTAACTCCGGAATCAGATCGGGGTTCTTGATCACCATCGAACTGACCTTCTTCACATCCAGCCCATGCGGACCGAAGACCACTCCTACTACGCACGCCCTCGCCGGGATGTCCCACTCTTGCGGATCTTTCGCGGGCCGCGCCTCAAGGACGTGGATATCCGACCCCCTCTTCGCCTCTTTCTCCTTTTCCTCCTTCTCTGCCTTCCCCTTCGGCTCATCTTTGGGCCCTATCTTCTTGGGAGCGGCAACCAGCAATAAGGCAATCTTGGCTTTATCACGGATGGCAGGCGGCAAATGGATGGGTTCGTACCTCAACTTTTCGCCGGGCTCAATAATGTTGATTCCCTGGAGCGGCAGAGCTGTGCCGCCCTTTGGCGATTGAACCAGCAATCGAAAGCGGCTGACGTTCAGGCTCCCGGCACAGGGTGGAGGTCCACTCCCGGCAGCACGAGCATCGTTGATCACGAATGAAAGTAGGGTCAGAAGAAATAGAGGTTGAAGTGCAAGGTATATGCGAAAAACGTTTTTTTTCATCTCTCCAGGGTCCATCGAAAGATTTAGAGTCTCTATTATATATTGATGCAAAGGAACTGCGTGGGGTGGTGTGGTCAAGATAGCCTGCCAACCGAAAGAGTCGTGACTAGTGGCGTGTGACAAGCAAGCCCTACTCCCACCGTTTAGCCGTCTTCATGGATATTCTGAGCCGGGGGAATCGCAGAGTACTACAAGCTGCGAACCCTTAGGTTTCATGCATGCTTTTGTCCAGACACCTCTATTTTGAGTTCAGTTAGGACAGACGCGATCGATGTTCTGTCGGCTCTTGCAATAGCATGTCTTTTCGCTCGCGAGAGGGCTTTAATCGCAGACTCAAGCTGTGACTGGTTAAGCGGCAAACCTCCTAGACCATTGGCGACGTAACACCGAACACGGTAGTTTGCAGAAGATAGTAGATCCAAGAAGGCTTCGAAAAATTCATTCCGGCCAAGCATCAGCAGCGCCAGCAAGAACCCTGCGCGAGCAGTATCGTCCTTCTCTTTATCAAAAGCATTATGTATCGCTTGGACACAGAATACCCCCGGGACACCCGCGATAGACGTTGCCGCATACGCTCGCACGAGTGGATTGTCGTCGGACAAGAGCTTCGCCATGCCTGGAAGCGCGCCATGATCATTCAAGAGTGCTAAAGCTTCCAGTGTCTCGATACGAACCAAAAAGCTCCTGTCCCTCAGTAACGAACGAATTGACCGGACGTGACCTGTCCCCATGCTCCCGAGACATTCGACAGCAGTGAATCGAACCATTTCATTCCGATCCTTCAGGAGTCTCTCAATCGCAGGAATTACTGCTTCAACTTGGTTCTTTGCGGCGATTTCGATTGCCTCGGTGCGAACAAAAGGGCTAGGATCACGCATCGCCGCAGTCAAAAGACGCGATAGCTCACCAGCGTCCTCCAATGACGCAGCGCGTTTGAGAATCGCTTCCCGTTGTTCGACAGTTTGGCGCATAACAGCTTGATTTGTTCCTCCAACTTTGTAAGCCAAGGTTGTGATCTCCAAGCTTTTCAGCCAAGGCTTTGGAAGGTGCGGCCACTTACCTTCAACTTTGCCCTTTGACTCGTTTTTGCGGGTCTGTCGGGCCGTAGCACCAACCAGCGCGTTGCAAACGTGCGAATACCCACCGTCAGCGCATACCTAGCCATGGACTTATTCCATGGATTAACTTTCACGTGCCGTTCTACTTCATTCGTGTCAAGCGCAGGGTCTTAATCTCCCACGGCTTCATATGAAACTTAATGGTAGAACCTTCCCCCACCGGTCCCACGCTGACATCTTCCAGTAGTGTGGTTTCAGTAGCGCGGACGGTGCGGGGGAGTTCAATCGTCACGTCGCCCTCGCGGCCTTCGCATTCCACAAAGCGCGCAATGGCGTCGGTATCGTAAAAGCCTTCCATCTGCTTCAGCGCATACAGAACCACATGGTCGCTCCGGGTTTTGATAAAGGAATAGGCGTCAGGCAATCCGCCCTTCTTCCCCGCCCATTGTTCTTGCGGGCTGGCATGCTGGGGTTCCTGCATGGCCAGCAGGGGTGAGTTGAATGCCAGGGCGTGAAATTGCACTTTGCCCTCGCGCCAATCACCATGGTGCGGGTAGATGGAATAGCTAAAGGCGTGCTCCCCCTCATCGGCACGCGGGTCGGGACCCCACGGTCCGCGGATAACCGAGAGGTGGATGGCATTGTCCTTGGCATCATAGCCATTGCGCCCGTTGTTAAGAATGGCCACGCCGTAGTCCGCAGCCGAGATATCCACCCATTTTCCCATCACGGCCTCTTCGCCCGTCTGATCGCGCTCAATAACACCGTAGGGAATTTCCGCCGACACCTTATTTGACTGAACGCCGATGGGGAAGTCCGCCTTGAGGAATGTGGTGCGCTCGTACCAGTCCAGCTTCATGGCAACGTCCACGCGAGGCATGCCAGCGATGAGGCTTATATCCTGCGTAAACTCGGAATCCCGAAAACGGTGAACTACGCGAACAGTAGCGCGTGCCGGCCCCTGCTCAATGACTTCGATGCGCGCAGCTTTATCGACCTCCCATTTCTTTCCGGTTAAGCCGATATCCCACGCCGGCCCTGCGTATTCTTTGGAAGCCTTACGGGCCTGCTCCGCCGTGTCTTCCCAGGCGGTCAGCGAATTCCCTTCCCCGTGGAACGCCTCGCGCTTATTCACTTTGTCATAAAGCCGTGCGATGTTGCCGGTTTCAGGATTAATCTCAACGCGCAGGAACTCGTTTTCCAAATAGGGACGGGGTTTCGATCCCACCGTTAAGGGGGAAGCCGTCGCTTTGGGATTACCGGCGTCTGCGACCAGCCGGTAGAGTTTCAATCCCATTTCCGGAATGTTCTTCGCGACAAAGGCCACGGTAGCGGTCTCGCGAACTCCGCTCTTCGCCGGTGCCTTCAGAATCTGGACCGGAATGGTCTCTTCACCGTGCACGGCCACCATTCGAGGCGGAAGGGAGAAGGCAGAAATTTCGGCAGTCACCAGCCCCGTGCGATTCCATGACTGCGGGTTGTAAACGACCAGGGGCACGCCTTCTCCACGGGTATCGAGTTGAAGCCCCAAGTTTTCCAGGGAGAAATTCAAGGCGCGGTTGCCCCGTTCGAAAATCTCCTGGTATTGCTTCGCCGCATCGGCATAAATGGGACCAATACCCGAACCGGCGGCAAGGTCATGGGCCTGGTTGAGCATCGCCAACTTCCAGGCTTCGCTGATGTCGCGGACGGGATAGTAATCGCGATAACGGAAGAAAGTTGCCAGCTCTGACATCTTCTCGGCGTTGAGAAGAAGCTGTTCCGACTGGCGATTGTGGCGCTTCATCTCCACCTGGGTGGTGTAACAGCCGGGGAAAACAGGATTCATCTCATTTTCGTAAACCGGGAAGTCTTTCTTTTCGGTCAGCAAGAGATCGATGTAATTCGCCACGTTGGTGGGCTTGACGCGCACATCATCCGGCGAGGCGTTCAACTTGGCAATGCCAGCAGCATCCTCAGGATTTGGGCCGCCGCCATGATCGCCCATACCATAAAGCACCATGATGTTTTTCACTCCGGCCCGATCGGCATTTTGCATTCCCAAAACGGTTGTGTGCTGGTGATCCATCGGCTGAGTATATTCGCCGGGCGTCGTGTACCCCAGCACGCGGCTTCCGTCCAAGCCCTGCCACCAAATGATTGGTGGCCGGGTCACGTCATGCGGACGGTTGAATACATAAAGCTCGATGCCCGCCTTTTGTGCAATTTGCGGCATCGTAACGGGATGGCCGAATACGTCCGGCTGCCATGCCATGCGGATGTAGTGACCGAACTTTTCTTTGCTGAACTTCTGGCCGTAGAGGAATTGCCGCACCAGCGATTCGCCGTCAATGACATTTTCGTCCATCTGCACCCAGCCCGAGGTGGCGGGAACGAAATTGCCGGTCCGGGCCTTCTGCTGAAGTCCCTTGAAAATGTCAGGGTAGAAGTGCTCCATGGAGTCGAGAACCACCGCCTGGTCTTGCGCAAACGTATAGTCCGGGTATTGGTCCATCAATTTGAGCTGATTGTTAAAGGTGTTGTACATGATGTCGTGAATGGACTCTTCCCAGCGCCACAGCCACGCCATGTCCATGTGGGCGTAACCCACCACGTGAGCGGTATAATCCTTGGGACGGGGCGCCGTTGGCGACGGCGTTTGCGCCCGCGCTATGGAAACCAAACTCGAAACCAAGAAAGCGACGGCAATGAATCTGCGCACAGATTCTCCTCCTGGCAGAAATCCTTGCTCCAGGGCATGAGGCGGGCAGTTCACACCATCCATGCCCGGACTATCAACTGTTCCGGCGTTGCTGAATATATACGCTCTCCGGGCCGGTGGCAATTCCTCAGGATAAGATTCTGGCCGGGTTTTCCAGGCAAGCATGAACACTTTCAGCGGAGAGCGGCAAGAACCATACTTGGCAGGGAGATCAGGTTTCCATTGACAAGCGCAAGTAATCATATTATGAGACAAGCGGCAGCAATTTGGACTCCGGACACAGACAGGACACCATAGACCACCATGCTTAACGAAGAGCGACGCCGCAAAATTCTGGAAATCATCAACGAAGAAGGCCGGGGATTGGTAAAGGACCTCGCGGTACGCCTGCACACGTCGCAGGTAACGATCCGCAAAGACCTTGAAAATCTTCACAGCGAGGGCATGTTGCAGCGCTCCCATGGCGGCGCCTTACCCGTGCGTACGGGCGCCCTGCTCGACCCCAGCTTGCGGGAGAAAGAGAAGCAACACCGCAAAGAGAAGCAGCGGATCGGCGAGGCGGCTGCGGCCCTGGTCAAGGAAGGCGAATGCGTGATTCTGGATTCCGGGACCACCACCACGGCAGTGGCCAGGGCTTTGCGCAATCGCGGCCGGCTGACCGTAATTACAAATGCCGTGAATATTGCCGCCGAGCTTGCCGGCACTTCTATTGAAGTGATCCTGACGGGAGGAATTCTGCGGGAGAACTCCTTTTCGCTGGTGGGACCGCTCGCCGAGGAAACCCTGGGAAGATTGAGCGCTGATATTCTGTTCCTCGCCGTTGATGGACTTGACGTTCACTACGGCCCAACAACACCCAACCTGCTGGAAGCCAAGGTGAATCGTGAGATGATCAAAATTTCACGACGGATCGTGCTGGTATGCGATTCCAGCAAATTCGGACGCCGCAGCCTTTCCCAAATCACTTCGCTCTCCTCCATTCACCAGGTGATTACCGACAACAAGATTCCCAAGGCAGACTTGAACGAACTCACGGAAGCGGGGATTAAGGTCACCACCGTTTAGGTTCGAAGGTCGCAATCCGGAATTCGAAAATTGAAACCCGATTCAGAGGTTGCGAGTTTTCCAATTTCGCCCCATCACAATAGGGACGCGGAATCGGCATCAAGATAAATGGTCGCGGCGGGATGAGTGCGCACCGCCGAAGCCGGACATGCCTCCGTGATCGGTCCCGTGAGCGCATTCTTGACGGCCTCGGCCTTCCGTTGATCGGGCACCGTGCAAATCAAGTGCTCCGCTCTGAGTAACTCGGGACAAGTGAGGCTCAGTGCGTCCGTGGGAACTGATTCCAACGTGGCGAAGTGTCCTTCACCAACTTGTTGCAACCGGCAGCGCTTATCCATCGTCACCCGCTTCACAGCCAGGGGATCGTGGAAATTGGCCACCGCGGGATCGTTGAAAGCGATGTGCCCATTTTCCCCAAAGCCGATAAAACAAATATCGATGGGGCCGGAATGGAGCTCTGCGGCATAGCGCTCGCATTCCTGAACTAAATCTGTCGCGTCTCCCCGCAAATAGTGCGCCTTCGCCGGATGGACGATATCCACCAGATGTGTCTTCAGCCAGCGGCGGAAGCTGGCGGGATGCTCATCCGGCATCCCCACGTATTCGTCCATATGGAAAACCTCAATCCGGTTCCAGTCCAGGCCGGGTGTTTCAACCAGCGTGCGGATCATGTCATCCTGGGAATTGCCGGTTCCAACGATGACGCGCGCCGATCCACGCTTTGCCAGGGTGCTCCGCAGAATGGAAGCCGCCTCCGTGGCCGCTGCTTCACTGGTATCCGGCTTGGTTTGATAAATGTATACGTGCGCCTTATCAACCTGAAAATCGCGAAGTGGAGATTTCAGCATAATGCCACCTGCCTTCTAAAAGATAACTTGAGCCTAAGCCGGAGCAACTTCCAAGGCCGGCGCCTTAGGAAAATCCCGGTCAGGAAGCAGCCAGAAAATGAGCGCTATCGCCAACGGATGCATCAGACCGGCGAGAAGGAATATCGGCTGATAGGAGAAACGCATCACCACATAACCCGTGCAGAGGTTGGCAACAATCCCGCTGATGGATCCGCCCATACCGGAAAATCCCGACCCCGTGGCCACTTCGTTGCTGTGGAACAGATCCGCCGGCAGGGTCAGGAGATTGGAGACCCATACCGCGTGGCCGAACACCACAAAGCTTACTGCGAAGATGGCCAAGCCGGCAGTAGGCACAAGGGGAGCAAGCATGGCCGCCGGCATGAAGCACGCTCCTACCAGCATCGCTGTTTTGCGCGACCGCGGCAGGCTCCATCCCGCGCGCATCAGGCGTCCGGAAAGCCATCCACCAACGATGTATCCGCTGCCCCCAAAGAAGAATGGAACCCAGGCGTACTTGCCCACGGTAGCGATATCGAATCCTCTTCCCTTTTCCAAGTATCTCGGAAGCCAAAAGAGAATGAAATAGATAACCGGGTCCGTCAAGAAGCGCGCCAGGATCAACATCAAGCAGGGGCGCGACCGCAGCAGGCGGAACGTGTTGCGCTTGCTCTTGAGGGCATCGGCCCCGGACTCAACGGGCAAATCCTCAAGGCCATTTTCCCGGCGGGCGGCAATCCAACGGCGGGAACCCGGAGAGGGCGTTATGATCAGCCACAGGACCAACCAGACAAAACCCAGACCGCCAGTAAAGAAAAACGCTGAGCGCCACCCGTAACGGACCGTCAGGAATGCCGCCATGGGCGCGCCCAAAGCCGCGCCCAGCGACGATCCTGCGTTGAAAATTCCAACTGCCGCAGCACGCTGCTGAGGAGGGAACCACTCCTGCGCGGTTTTTACGCCTGCGGGAAAATTGCCTGGTTCAGCAAGCCCCAGGCCGAATTGGCTCGCCGCCAGCGTCCACTTTCCGATCACGAATCCGGTCACGAACTGGGCGGCGGACCACGCCGACACAAATAATGTAAACCCGCGTCTCGTTCCCAAACGGTCCACCACATATCCCGAACCGGCATACATCACCGCATAGGCCACCAGGAAAAGGCTGACAATCTGTGCGTAATCCTTCTCCGTCATGGAGAACTCGCGCAGGACATTCCCCACCACAACGGAAAGCGTCACGCGCGCCGTGTAGTTGATCAGGGTGGAGAGGAACAACATCCCGGCAATCAGCCACGGCAGCCTGGGGACTTTGATCACGCCTTATCCCCCATCAACTGCACAATCAGAACGGCGCCACGCGGCAAATGGAAGGGATCTTTGACTGGAAGTGCAATCACTTCTGAACTGGGCTTCCCCTCGCGCGTGAGACGCTGATACCACTCCCCGCAATCCGGCATCGGGAAATGCGACCAAGCCCAGTCCGCCACTTTCTTATGCCACTCCAGGCACCAAGCCTGGCCTGTCAATTCATATGCCAGCAGGGTCGCGTAGAGGGCTTCCACATGCGGCCACCATAGCTTCTTTTGCGAGTGCGGTAAAAACGGCTCGCCTCCCTTGATATCGCGCGACAAGAGCAGGCCCCCATATTCCTCGTCCCATGCATATTCAAGATGCCAGCGAATGACCTCCACCGCGCGTTGGATCAAATCCTGGTCACCGCGCTGCCGGGCCACGTGCAACACAAACCACATTGACTCGATGGCGTGCCCCGGCATTACGAATGTCCCCGCCGGGGGTGGCAGTTCCTGATAATCGCGGGTCAGGAATTCCAACAGGACTTTCCGGTCCGGCTTAACAAAATGCGTCATGATCCGATTCGCGTATTGGACAGCAAGATCTTCCAGCTTGTCGTCCCCCAGGGTTTGCGCCAGCTCATGAGTGGTTTCGGTCATGATCATCGGCACGCCGTGATTCTTCCATTCCGGCGGCATGGGATAGGGCACCGTTTCATTGAAATCGGGCTCTTCGATGCGGCGGACCACCCGGTCAAACGACTGACGCGCCACCGACAGGGCCTGCTCATCGCGCGTGGCACGGTAGTATTCGCTGAGCCCGTAAATCGCGAAGCAATCTGCGTAGATGCTGGTGGCGCCTTCCAGCACGCGGCCTTCGCGGTCCGTGTGATAAACCCAGCGCCCTCGGTCGTCGCGGCCATGCGCCAGCAGGAAACGGACGGAGTTCTTTGCCGCGGCAAGAAACTCGGGCCGGGGCTCGATGCGGTTGTATAGTGCCGAGAACGTCCAGACCGATCGGGCCTGCGACCAGATGAATTTATCCCCACTCTGCACCTGACCCTCTTCGCTCATACAGGAGAGCACGCCTCCATACTCGCGATCGATGCCCCGCTCGAGCCAGAAAGGAACAATACCGTCAAGCAACAGATTTCGATACTGGGTGTAGAGCTTCCGCTTTTCTTCGGCCGGTAGTCCCATAGTGTGTCCCCCATCCTTTTCTTACCATTTTGTGTCAACGTCGGGCGAGAGAATATCCGCAAGGGCGCGGCCAGTAAGGCTTGTGGCGGTGTTGAAGGCGCTTGCTTTCACCCCACCTTCCGCCCCACGATTCAGCAGACCGAACGATTTTGCCTTCTCGCCATCCAGAATGAATGCATCAAATCGCTGCACCGCCTTGGCGACGCGCGGATCGTGGTTGACATGCCCGTAGTACCATACCAGGTAGTCGATAACGCCCGGAGAGCGCGTCCGGTCCCAACTGGTCTGCGCCAATTTTGACCACGTGCCGTCCGGGAGTTGAGTCTTCAGAAGAAACTCAATGTTGGGCTGCACGGCCTTTTCAATCCAGGCGCGCCATTCGGGTTGGTCGCAGTGCAAATCAAAAGCCAGAATGCCCTCGCCCACGTATCCCGCCGTCCCATAGGTCATGTCCACCCAGAGTTCATAATCATTCTTCGGGTCGCCGCGCTTGTCCCAGTCGGCTTTCTCCCAGGCGAGGATGTAAGGAATGTTGCCATCTTCACGCATGGTGCTGAGAACCCACTTTAGCGCCTTGTATGCGGTTTCACGATACTCATTCTTGCCAGTGATGTGATAGAGCCAGGTAAAAATCTCCCCGCCGGTCAGCGCTGAAGACAGTGTGTACTGGTCGGGGATAGGCTTGGTCATCGTGTCGCCTTCGACATGCCCCCAGCCCGTCCCGAAAGCACCATTGGGATTAATCATGCCGTTCTTCTCTATCGAATTGGCGTAGTGCAGAATGGCATCGAGGAATTTCTTCTGCCGCTCCGGACCGGCGTGCTTGTAAAGCGAAATGAAGAGCCCCAGGGCGCTGCCCGTATCTGCGAGATACACCGCTCCATACCCGGTGGGCCAAAATCCATTGGACATTTGCTTGGTCAGCAGGTAGTCGCTGTAGGCAAGGGCCGTGTCCAGGTAGCGATGGTCACCCAGAATTTCGTACCCATCCACCAACGTCCGCATGTAATAGCCACCGACATAAATCGTGGGTACAGTGGCCTTATTCGCCACAATGTAGTCGCACGTCTGCTTCAGCAAGGCCTTGCTTTGCGTGCATCCCGCGTCACTGCAAAACGGATTGCCCTGCTGCGTGGGTGTTCCGGCAAGGGTATAAGAACAGGTCAATAGAAAACAGGCAGTCATGCTTACGCCGACAATCCATCGTTTCGTCATAATCGCCCTCTTCCCTTCAGAATTGGTGCGGATCTCATCGTCCACCACGATGTCCCAAGCGCCGTTTGCCATTTATGACGAACCTTACGGCTACGGCCGGGCACAAAAAACCTTCTCTCCACCCAAATACACGCCGGTAATGCCGAGATTGGGACACTCCGGTTGGAACATAAAGATATTTGCAGGCTGACCTTCGGCAATGCACGAGCACAATCCATCCGCCCCGAGCAGTCGGGCGGGATTAGTCGTGGCCGCCGCCAGGGCGTCCACCAGCGGTACGCCTGTATACCGCAGAAAGACCTCGACAACGTGATTGAGACTGGCCGCCGACCCTGCCAGCATCTTCCCTCCGGCAGCCACCACCTTGTTGTTTGGCAAGAGTTCGACTTCGGTATTCAAAGTCCGATAGCGGCCCGGCGGCATCGTGGCGGGCGAGACGGCGTCGGTGATCAGAATACAACGGCCAATGGTTTTGGCGAGAAGGATGACGTTGACAAGATCGGGAGGCAGATGAAAACCATCGCAGATGATGCTGGCGTTCAGCTCTGGCATCGCAATCTCCGCCCACAAGGGGCTTAGGTGGCGGTGCATCATTTCCGGGCAGCCATTCCCCAGATGGGTACTCAACCGGGCGCCGGCCTCCACCGCCTGGTGAATCTGTTCCGCGCTTGCATCTGTGTGGCCGACAGCCACGAGCACGCCCGATGCGCACAGGCGCCGGATAAAATCCATTGCGCCCGGCAACTCCGGAGCCAGCGTGACGATGCCGATGTGCCCTTCCGCCGCCTCCTGTAGTTCTTGAAATTCGCCCCAATCGGGCCATCGCACATTTTGAGCGTTGTGCGCGCCGAGTGCGCCCCCGGGCGAAATATACGGGCCCTCAAGATGAAAACAGGGAACCGACCGGGCAAATTGCGGATAGAGGCGGAAGGCTGCCGCGAGGATACGGAAATTTCGCTTTAGACCCTCATGGGTATTGGTAACGAGCGTGGGACAAAATGACGTGACCCCCGTCTTCCAGATCCGGGGCAGAACCGCCAGGGCTCTTTCTATCGTAAGTTCAGGTTCCGAGAAATCCACACCCGCGAATCCATTCACCTGAATGTCGATCAGACCGGGAGCAACAAACGGTTGAGAGTCCGCGGTGGGACCGACCACCTCGACTGACTGAATCAGGCCGCTCTCGATCCTGATTCGCGCCCATCCCCTCGCGGGAATGTTACCTTCAATAATCATTGGCCCTCTGGATTCCGTGCTCCGTCCCTATTCTGCAACCGGCACGGCACACATGCATAGCATTCGATAGCAATTCATACACAGTCAAAGTAATGGCAGATTGGAGCGACGTCAATTCCGTTCAACCCTTTGAACGAGTCCCTGCAGTTTGGACTCGAAAAGGGGGAAATTCGGCAGGGCCGGAGTTCATAACCCGGAGATTGCTCAGCAGACTATCCGTTCATTGGCGTTGATTCAAGAAAACTCCGGGAGATATCCCGTGTGGTCGATAGCAGCAGATGGATGATGGAGGGGAATCGATCTCTTGGCAATTCCGTGGTGGTGCCGGTTACTCCTATGGCGGCAATAGCATTTCCAAGATGGTCAAAGACCGGAGCGGAGATACCCCTGATACCGGCAATGTGTTCTTCATCATTAATTGCGAATCCGTCCGCTCTGACGGCCACCAGATGTTGCTTTAAGAGAGGCAGAGTGCAGATGGTCTTGGGCGTGAACCGTGCCAGGGGGCGTCGTTGGAACAACAGGTCCAACTCGCTGTCGGGCAAGTAAGCAAGCTGGGCTTTCCCATGCGATGTGCAATGGGAATCAATATGCCGGCCGCACCAGTTTCCAGCCGATTTTCTGCCCGGGGGATTGGCCACCTCGACAAGGCACACTTCCACCCCCTTTAGGATGGTGGCCACCGCAGCCACACCCACCTCCAAGGCAATCTCGCGCAGGGCGGACCGGGTGGCAAGTTGCACTTGCCGGTCGGCATCTCCAGAATTCATCAAGGCTGTCAATCGCGGTCCCAGCGAATAGGTATGACCATCAAGGTTGCGTTGAAGGAATCCACGCATCAGCAACGTATATACCAGATAATGGGCCGAGCTTTTGGGAATATGAGTCCTTCGGCATATCTCGGAAAGAGTCAGCCCTGTACTCGAGGAAGCAAGCAGTTCGAGCAAGTCAGCGGTGCGATCAACCGCAGGCAGCCTTACATCGCCTTCCAGGGCATGACCGAGCATAGCTACTACTCCATGCGCCAACTATGGGGGGGATGCTAGCACTCTAAGTTGGGCACGTCAAACAGTATACCGGCGGCCCGGTGCCGCGCGCCGGATTGCAACTTCGCCTTCCGTCCCGGCGTCGGGGGAACCGCGTCTTGGGCCTACCAGCGCGATGAAATCCCGGGGACAAGAATGTCAGAGAAGGCGTAGCCGGTCAGGCTGGTGGCGGTATCCCGGTCGTTGCATCCCTGGATGAAAGCCGCTCCCTGATTCAATTGCCCGAACTCTTTCGCTTCTTCGGGATTTAGAAGGAACTGGTCAAACTTCTTGACGGCACTGAGGACGCGGGGGTCCTTGTCAACGTGGTTGTAGTACCAAATCAATGTGTTGGCGATTCCAGGCGTGCGGGTTAAATCGAATACGGCGCGACAACCCGGTTCGTGGCTCGGATGGCTCCAACTCCCATTGGCGTTTTGGGTACTTAGCAACCACTCAACCATGGGCTTGGCATCCTTGCGAAGTTCCGCGTTCCAGGCAGCCTGGTCAGAATGAATATCGAAGGAGAGGAGCCCCTCACCCACATAGGCAGCAGTCAAATAAGGCAGTTCATCCCAGAGTTGATAGTCATTGCGAGGGTCGCCGTGCTTTTCCAGTGATGATCCATAAGCCGCCAGCACGTAGGGAATCACGCCGTCCTTCCGCATGGTGGTAAAGATCCAACGCAACGAGTTGTATGCCATGCGACGATATTGATCCTTCTTGGTCATGTAATACATCCAGGTAAAGATCTCGCCGCCCGTAAGAGCCGAGGAAATCGTGTACTTATCCGGAATGGGACCGTTTAATTTTCCGTCTTCCGTATGCTCCCAGCCTACGCCCAGCGCCCCGTTGGGAAGAAGCATTCCGTCTTTTTCCAGCGAGTCCACATACCGCTGCACGGAGTCCAAATATCGCTTCTGCCGCTCTCGATCCACATGCTTGTAAAGAACGATAAACAGACCGAGGGCACTGCCGGTATCAGCGAAATAGACCGGCCCGTAGCCCGTAGCCCAGTATCCGCTAGGCATCTGGTCCTTCAGCAGGGTGTCACCATAAGCGATGGCGGTATCAAGGTAGCGCTGGTCGCCGAGAATTTCATATCCGGCTACGAGCGTGCGCATATAGTATCCCGCAATAAAAATGGCGTTGATCGTCTTGCCTTTTCTGATAATCGATGGACCCGAACCCTTATTGGCAACAATGTAGTCGCACAGCTCGCGGAACGTCTGGCGGGTTGCCTTGCAGCCGGGATCCGAACAGAACGCGCTCTGAGCCTGAGCGCGAGCAGGGGATAAAATCAGGGCAAGTAGAAATGCGATCAAGAGACCACGAATCGACGTATTCAACATCGGCCACACTCCTTTTTCGGGATGGGACGGCGCTACAAGGCGCCAAGAGTATCGCGAGGTGATGGCGCCTTTCCAGCGGCGAGAACGCGGGAAGGGCCTCGAAAGATCTTTCGAGGCCCTTGTCCGACCCGTGTTGATTCTGCGTGTGTCTTTGCTTTAGAACACCAGCTTAAGCGCAAAACGGAGCTGCCGGTTACCGCCCGCAGACGAGATAATGTCGTAACCGTTGTAGTTCGAAACCACCCCATTCGTGAAAGTGGCAGACGATACCGTCGCCCCTGGATTTCCGAACTGAGGCGTGTTGGTCAGGCTGTACGCTTCCGACCGAAATTGCAGCTTCAGACGTTCGGTCAGCTTGAAGTCGCGAACCAGGCTGGCATTCAGGTTGAACATTCCCGGCCCGCGCAGAATGTTTCTTCCGGTGGTGCCAAATCGCACGCCGGTGACACCGCTAACAGGCGCAAACGCGTTGGGATCAAAGTACGGGGCGTTGGGCCCGTGCCCACCAAGAATGGCGACCTGGGGTTTGACTTGGTCCGCCGTCTGGGTGTTGCCCGGGGCATTAAGTGACGTGCCAGAGGAAGCGACACTAAACGGCGTGCCACTTTCACGGCTGAGGATAGGACTGAGGGTCCATCCGCCGAGAATCGCCGCGCCCACGCCGTGTGTCATCCAATGGTGATTACGGCCAAACGGAGAATCGTACACAGCGTAGAACTGGAAGTTGTGCGTACGGTCGTAACCAGCCGTCGCCTTGTTTCGACCAACCATTGGTCCCCACGACCAGGTCAGCGTGTTATTTTCTTCATCCACATCATCGATGGAATGGGAGTAAGTATAGACAACCCCCACTTGCGAGCCTTCGACGCGCCGGGTTAACTGGGTTTGCAATCCATTATAGCTCCCGCCACTGAAGGGTCCGATTTCATTGATGGCATTCGCATTTCCCCACTTTTGGAACAGAGGAGTTCCAGCGTTTCCTCCCCCAGGTCCGGCGGCATTGATGTTGTCATAGGCGTTGGCGCGTACCGTGTGTGTCCCCACATAAGCCACTTGGGCGTTGAAGCCCATACCCACGGCGCGCTGCACCGTGAAATTGTATGCCTCCGTGTAGCCGCGACGGAAGTTGCTCTGGTACGCATTCGTACCAACGTAAGTGGGCAATTGGTACTTACCCTGGGTAAGATCAGGACCGGTGAAAGCAGGAAGCCCGGTAACCAGGTTGCCGGCTGCCGTGTAAGAATTGGCGCCCGTGATCGTTTGGGAAATCGTGGCGGGATAAAATGCGATCATGTAGGTAAAGGGGTCAGGGTCAGTGCTGATGCCAAAGGCCGAACGGACGACGGTCTTTTCGTTCAAGCGGTAGGCAAAGCCCAAACGCGGCACCACTTGTCCAGGGCCCACGTTCACGTAGGCGTTGGAAGGAACCCCGCCAACGCCTCCGAGGTACACGTAATTCGTTGCGGGATCGTAGTTGCTGCCGCCAAAGTGGTCGCGAGTGGGGAAAGGATAGTATTCGTAACGCACGCCGTAGTCGATGCTCAGTTTACGGGTCACCTGCCACTGGTCGCGCGCATAGAATGCATACTCATTCTCGCGTCCGGCTTCCGGATTGATGTACTGAAAATCCTTCCCCATGGTCTGCGGCTGACCCAGGAGGAAATCCGCCCACCCGTTATAGTTGTTCGGCGCAGAACCTCCTTTCAAGGCTGTCAGGCCTCCGGTAAAAGTGAACCCACCCCGCACACCGTAGGTCGCGAAAGCCTGAAAGTGGTTCAGGTCGTAGCGGCCGATGCTTGTACCGAAACGGAAGGCGTGGGAACCTTTCACCCAGCTAAGGTTTGCGGCGAGAATGACCTCGTTGTCACGGAAGATGAAGGGGTTAGAGCTGCTGGAGTTGCCCATTGAGGTGAACCCGGAAACCACAAATGCCGGATAGCCACCCTGCAAAGGATTGGGGCCATTGGTGCCGGGAATATTCAGAGTCGTCAAACCATAGTTGGTGTTGATATCCGTATTTTCCACCGAGAGCCGCTGGCGGACGAACCCCACGTTGGCATCAAAGAGCAGGTGGGGTGTGAAAGTGTACGTTCCCCCAACGGCCACACTCTGCGTCAAGCCATAAGCGTTGCCGGGTTGTGATGTGGGGCCGAGAGCCGGTCCCCCCGCCGCACCCAGAACCTGAGGGTCGAGAATATAGGTGGGCTCTCCGCTGTAGCGGGCAAAGAAGGTACTGCGAGTGGAGAGGTTATAGTTGATCTTGACGTCGACGTTATCGCGGTTGAACTTGAGATCGGCGTTGCTGAAGTAGTTGTTGGCAATCCCCGTTCCGTAATTGGGCAAAGGGATGAGGGCGGTCATCTTCTGGGCCGCGGTGCTTTGTGAAGTCAGGGGGATGGTATTACCCGCATAGCCCGTGCGCAGTGTCGGGTCGCCGTTTCCGGTCGCGGGATCATAAATCGTCGTACTCACACTCGAAAAATTCCCGGTGCGGATGGCCGCGGTAGGCACAGAAGCAATGGTGGATTGGATCTGGCTCAACCGATACCGTTCCCAGTCGGCAAAGAAGAACAGCTTGTTCTTGATGATCGGTCCCCCCAAGTCAAGCCCAAATTGGTTCAAAAGGTTCTTCGGGTTGTGGGCGCCGTAGTAGAACCAGTTCCGCGCTTGCAGTGCGCTCGCCGTGTTGTACTCCCAAGCGGCGCCATGAAAGGCATTGGTACCGGACTTGACAACAATGTTCGATACCGCGCCACCGGCAGCCCCTTGCTCGGCATCGAACCCGCCCGTCACGATGTTCACCGTCTCAATCGCCTCCGCCGGCGGAACGTAGGCAATGATATTGAGTTCCCAGAAGTTGGGGTCAGCGGTGCCGTCAATCAGAGTTGAGTTACTGGTGTCAGACCCGCCATTGATATTCATGGCGAGCGATCCCGTGGGGTTTCCCGCATAGGAGTGCGACGCATAAGGCGGCTGAGATCCGGGCACGAGCAGGTAGAGCGTCTGGAAGTTGCGGTCCTGGCCGAGTGGAAGGTTAGAAATCTGAGTGGTGGGAAGCTCCCTGTTGACATCGGCGCGATCCGTCTGCAGGACCTCGGCGGCAGCGATCACGGTTATCTTCTGGTTAACCTGCGCCACCTTGAGTTTTGCGTCCACACGCATTTCCATGTTCGCGTCCACACGCACATTCTCCTGTGCGACCGTCGCGAACCCACCGGCCGAAATGGTGACGCGATAGATGCCGGGTTGGAGATTGCTCAGTAAATAGAGGCCGCGAACGTCCGTAATCCCTTCCGTCGCGAAGCCCGTTCCCACGTTCACGGCTTCGACCTTTGCCCCGGGAATTGGAGCGTTCGAGAGGTCGATGACATTGCCAGTGAGTGAGCCATAGAGCACTTGTGCTTGCAATGGTGAACGTAGGGAGAGGATCAAAATTAAGCCGAGAAAAGCAAGTACACATCCGCGGCATACCAGCGCCCGGCGAAAACCAACCGTCAATATCTGGTTAGCATATCTCATCGCAACTTCCCTCCTCGTGCTTTGATTCGACTTGCAAGGCGAGACCGCAGTCACGTTTCGTGCGACCTGCGGTTTTAGGAACGAGGGCCGGAAAGAATCGGCTCTCACCTTTCCCTCAATGGATTACTCCTTACGTGTATCGCCATCAACGTGTTTCAATTAGTTGAAATATGTTTGCAATTGCATATTTAGGATTATTGTGACGAAGTATCTTACTTCTGAATGAGGTACGCAATTCGGGACTTTCTAACTTGATATTTCGCCTGGTCGGTTACTCGAAGTCAGATTCCAACGCCGGTTTTTTCTGCGAGTTAGCATGCGCGTACCCCGGAAAAGCAGTGCTTTCCCACGCGGCGGGAACATGTTGGAAGCTCTCTCAATTGCAACCGTTGGGAGTCTGGATGTAGACTGGCGCGGGAGTGTGACCAATGTTCAACTGCCGTTTGTTCTGCTCTCTCCTTCTGATTGCCAGCACCATGGCGACTGCCTGGGGCCAAACCGCAAAGCCTGACCTGATCGTTCATCACGGCAAGATTGTTACCGTTGATACGAATTTCAAGATCGTTGAAGCCATGGCGATCAAAGGCGACCGGATTGTTGCGGTAGGTTCGAACCAGACAATCCTCGCTCTCGCGGGGCCGGGTACCCGGCGAGTCGACCTTCAGGGAAAAACGGTGCTTCCGGGACTGATCGATTCGCACCTCCACGCCGTGGAGTCGGCAATGTACGAGTTTGATCATCCGGTCCCTGACATGACAACCATCGCGGATGTCTTGAAATACCTCAAGGGACGGGCCGCCACACTGCAAGCAGGCCAATGGGTGACGTTATCACAGGTCTTCATTACTCGGTTGAGGGAACAGCGATATCCGACGCGCCAGGAATTGGACGACGCCGCGCCGAAGAATCCCGTCGCCTTCAGCACTGGACCGGACTCCGTCCTGAACACCCTGGCACTCAGGTTGAACGGAATCAACAAAGACTACAAGGTTCCTGAAGGCGTGCCCTGCCGGGTTGAGCGGGACGCACGCACCGGGGAGCCCACGGGGATCCTGCGCAACTGCCGGAGTCTGCTCAAAATCCAATCCCCCGAAAAACTGCCGACTCAGGAGGATTACATCCGACGCACCAGGATGCTACTGGACGATTACAACTCCGTCGGCCTCACAAGCATTGTTGATGGGGACACCCACGATGACCAGATGGAAATTTTCCGCCAGCTCAAAGAACGCGGACAATTGACTTGCCGGACTTTCATGGTATTGCACCTAGAGGCCAACGACCCCTTCGACAAAATCGAAGCGCGGATCCACAATGCGGCACAAAACCCGCTTCACACGTATAACGACATGCTCTGGCTGCGGGGAATCAAGACCTACCTTGATGGCGGCATGCTGACCGGCAGCGCCTACATGCTCCAACCCTGGGGCATCAGCAAGGTCTATTCCATCATCGATCCGGATTACCTCGGAATGCGCTACATTGTGCCGGATCGCTTGTATCGCTTGGCGCGGTTGGCACTCGAGAACGGCTTGCAGTTCACTGCCCACTCGGTGGGCGACGGAGCGGTGCAGACCATCGTTGAAGCCTACGAGCGCGTTAATAAGGACTTCCCCGTCCGGGATAAGCGCCCGTGCATTACGCACGCCAATTTCATGACGGCAGAATCCATTCAAAAGATGAAAGAACTGGGCATCGTGGCCAACATGCAGCCCGATTGGCTTTACCTTGACGGCGCAACCCTCCGCAAGCAGTTTGGGAATGAGCGCACGACCTATTTCCAACCGTATAGGACTCTCTTCGAACGAGGAGTGACGGTGGGGGGAGGATCGGACCACATGCAGAAAATCGGAAGCTTCCGTTCCATTAACCAATACAATCCCTTCCTCGGAATGTGGATTACCCTGACCCGACAACCGCGCTGGACCGATCAAGCCCTTCATCCTGAGCAACGACTTACGCGCGAGCAAGCCATCCGCTTCTATACGATCAACAATGCCTATTTAACTTTCGAGGAAAAGCAGAAGGGGTCCTTGGAAAAAGGTAAGCTGGCTGATTTTATCGTGCTGGATAAAGACATCCTGACTTGCCCGACAGACGCGGTAAAAGAGATCGAGGTGGAGCAAACTTATCTGGGCGGCAAATTGGTATACACCCGCCCCGGGAAGATTGCGCTCCACTGACCGCGTTTTGAATCGAAACCTGGATAGGATCACGCGAGGATTCGCTTATGCTTATTCTTCAACACCTCCGCCCCCCCGCAGCAAATCATACTCATGATTTAAGGCCCCAGGATCAGTACGGAACTGCTCCCTCGCATCACTTATAAGATGACCACTGACGTTTAGCTGTAGGCAATCACCAATCAGAGCGCGAGGCGCAAAGCTGAGTCATCAGGATGATTCGGCCCATCAGCCTGCATGAAGAGCGGTCTAAATTTGAGATTTTTCGTGTATCGAACCCTTCCGAGCCCGCAGTCAGTGTAAACCAGATTGAAACAAACCCGATTGAAACTTGCGTTCAGTGGCCGGTAACGTGTATTTTATCGACCGAGCCGGAGATCGATAATGGGAATCCCGAGTATTACCAGTCTTCGTGATCATCATGCTCGGTGGAAATTCAATTCCAAGGTATATCAACGCGAATGGCATCTGTCCCAGGCTTTCGAGTGCGCGCCTACTGGGTGTTACTCATCTACACGCTCGTGCCAAGCCTCCCGTTGGCGTTTCTTGCGCGCAGGTTGGGGCTTTTGCCGGGGGGGTACATCAATCTGGAATGCCTGCTGATTGGCGCGCTCAGTGTCTTTCTGCCGCGAAGGGTAACCTTTGCTCTACTCTTCCTTGAGTTGCTCGCCGACGTCGCCAGGGCATTCTGCATGACCTACTTCATTTCCTTGAAGGACCTGCTGTCAGTGCTTCCCTCTCTTCCTGAACTGCCATTATTCCGGATATTGGAGATATTCGCCGGATTGGCACTGGCCATTCTGATCTGCGGTGCGGTGGCTCTCGTCCGGCCTCACACGAAGGAGCGTTTCCTGACAGCAGGAGGCTTTCTACTTCTTATCGCCATTCTTACTGTCGGCGCTCTTTTTGCAGGACAGGCAGGACAGTACGTTTGCTTGAGGCTTGACGTGGCGTATCTTCCGTATCATTTGATACGCGCCCCGCTCTTATCTCTTGTAAGGTACAAGGCGTATCTTCACGACATCGACATAGTTTCGCCCCAGCCAAACGGAGACGGGATGCTCTCCGCGTCCTCCCATGCTCTTGCCTTCCTCGACAGCCCATCTGCCGTAAAGTCTCCCGATGTCGTGCTCATCTTGGTCGAATCGTGGGGACTACCGCTCGACACCCATCTTGCCCACGCACTCACCGCGACCTATGACGATCAGCGCATCAGGGCCAACTACGACGTTTCCTACGGCACTGCACCCTTCCACGGAGCGACGGTACCAGGGGAAACACGTGAACTCTGTCAGTCGGGGATTGGGTATGGCATTCGGCAGGCTTCAGCGGCGCAAGCGGATGGCTGCCTACCCGCCCTGTTGCATAAACGCGGCTACAAGAGTTTTTCGATTCACGGCTACTCTGGCCGGATGTTTCAACGAAACCGCTGGTATCGGACCATCGGCTTCGATCAGAGCTGGTTCGGTCAGGATTTCGATAAGATAGG
>JARLGN010000268.1 GCA_031292775.1 Acidobacteriota bacterium
CCGCGCGCCGAGCCGCCGCCTGGTGCGCCACCTGGTAGTTGCTGGTCATCTCCCCCCATTGCACGGAGACCAACCCCACAGGACGCCGCAAGTAAAAGGGCAGGCTGGTTCGATAATAATAGTAGCCGAATACAGGCAAATCCCGCTCCGGGCTGGTTAGTATGGCCGCTGCCAGACGGCGGCTGGATGCGCCCTCGGCAACCAACCGCAGCGGGGTGTACCAGCGCAGCACCATGGTTGGAACAATCACCGTCGCCAGCGCAAATGTTGCCACCGCCAGGGTTCGTCCACGCACCTGCGCCGCCAGCCTGCGCCCAAGAAATCCCAAGGCCGCGATGATCAATCCTGTGTAGAGCAGCGATGGCTGGACTAGATCCAAAACATTGGGGTGGAGTTTCTTCGCCAATCGCACCTGATAGTGGGTGTAAAGCCAGGAATGCGACGCGAAGGCCACCAGGACTCCCATTCCCAGCAAGAGGGCAAATCCGGCGGTCAGCCAATCCGGCGGACGCGACCGCTGTCCCTCGCCAACATCCCGCCACACCATGCCCATAAGAATGCTCAGCGGAACTATGGCAGGCAGGAAATAAGTGGGAAGCTTGGAGTGCGAAAGCGAGAAGAAGACGAAAACCCATGCCGCCCAACAAAGCAGAAAAATGATGGGCCGGCTTGCCTGCTGCCTCAATTCCCGCCAGCGCCGCAGGCGGTTATAACCTGCCAGCAGCAGGAAAAGACTCCAAGGAAAGAAGCCACCAAGGAACACGGGGATGTAGTAGAGAATCCCCCCACCCCGATGCGAGGCGCCGGTGGTAAATCGCTTTAGGCTCTCATTCCAAAACGCGTAACGGGGGAAATCCGGATTGCACACAGAAACGGCAATGAACCACGGCAATGCCACGGCGATGAAAATCAGAAGGCCCCATCCCCAACGCAGCCGCAACCATTCCCGCCAGCGGCCCCTTGCCGCCTCATAGATCAGAATCGCAATCAGGGGAATCAAAATTCCAACGAAACCCTTGGTGATAACTGCCACGCCCATTGCCGCGAACATCAAGGCGTCAAACCACGGCGCGTGGAAATCGCTTTCCTCCACCAGCCAGAATGCCACCATGGCAACCGTGACCAGGAAAGTGAGGGTCATGTCAAAAATGACTTCGCGAGCGAGTACCAGCGCCAGGGGACATGCGGCAAACACCAACCCAGCCCGCAATCCCGCGGAATCCCCAAACATGCGGCGCGCCAGGAACCATACCAGCAGCATGGTGGCCAGGGCCATCAGCGCTGACGGGAACCGCGCAGCGCCTTCCGAAACACCAAAGGTTTTGAGTGATGCTGCGACCATCCAAAAATAAACGGCGGGCTTATCGAGGTAGGCGAAGCCGTTGTAGTGAGGCGTAATCCAATCGCCTGACGCCACCATCTCGCGCCCCACTTCCGCGTTGCGGCCCTCATCGGGTTCAATCAAAGGGAGGCGTCCCAAACCCGCAAAGAACAGCAGAGCCGCAGCAAAAAGCAGCAGGCCGAGCGAGAGAGCGAGAGTCGACCGGGAGTGGGGAAAGGTTTCCGTGGGTGTCACTGCTATCGGGTGATCCGATGATCCGGTAATCGAGTGATCGGTGGCTTGGGTGGTCGCCCGATCAACCGATTACCCGGTCATCAGTCATTACCAGCCCCCTGACTTTTGAGATTACTTGCGGCGGGCGCCTCCACAACTTCCAGCACGCCCTCGTAGGCGATCCAGTTCTTCTTCATCCAGCGCACGGCCCACACGTCAGCAAGGCCCTTCCTCAATCTCCGCCAGGTATCATACTTGGTTTTCCCGGCCCGCCGCTGATGATGGCTTACCGGCACCTGCGTCACACGGTACCCGCGCATCTTCAGAAGCGTGGGAAGGAAGCGGTGCATGCCGTTGTAAAGTTCCAGGTGATGGACGCACTCACGCCGGTAGGCTTTCAGGGTGCACCCGGTATCCACAATATCGTCACCGGTCATCCAGTTGCGAAAGCCATTGGCGATGCGGGATGACCGGCGCTTCCACCAGGTATCCTGGCGTTGGGTTCGGATTCCGCAGACCACATCACTGTCCGCGAGCATCCGGGCAAGGCGGGGGATCTCCGCCGGGTCGTTTTGCAAATCGCCATCCAGCGTCACCACCGCGCTGCCCTTCGCCAAATGGAAGCCCGCCTCCATGGCAGCGGTTTGACCCAGATTGCGGCGGAAGTGCGCGATGCGAATTCGCGGATCGCTGGTCTGGGCGCACTTAAGGAGCTCCAGCGTGGTGTCGGTGCTGCCGTCATCAACCAGGAGAAATTCCACCTCCCCAGGCCAATCCTTCAGTGCGGCCTGTAACTGCTCAAGGAGCGGGGTAATATTCTCCTCCTCGTTGTAAACGGGAACGACAACACTTACCGATCCGCTTTCCACTTGCCTCCTCAGAAAGGGCAACGTCCATAGCGCCGTGCGGAAACCAGTTTCGCGTTGGGTTCACACAGGAGCTGGGAAATTGCGCCGCTTCGAGGTAATTTTAGCACGCTTAACCCGCGCCCGGTAATTTCCCCAGAGTGATGCTGTAGCGGAGGCATGTGCATCCTATCTGCAGGACAATGAATCAAAAACAGGATAGATAGAAATTCCCGCGGGGAGTCAGGCAATGCGTAGATCACAACTCCGACTAGCAATCTTAATGGTTATAGGCACGCTTCTCCTGGGAGCTTGCAACAGTTTCAAGCTGTTTCATTCCACCAATGACAAAACGATCACCACCAACATTCAGGCGAAGCTATTCAGCAACCCCGTCTTGAAGACACGCGACATTCGCGTAGACTCCCAGAATGGCATTGTCACGCTTTCCGGAACGGTAGGGACGGACCTGGAGAGGTCGGCAGCGGAGCGGATTGCCACACAAGAAGATGGAGTAAAGAGCGTTGTGAACATACTCAACGCGGCGCCTCCATCGGCCGCGACTGAGCCCGCCGCACCCGTCTCGGAAGGCATTCAGAGCACAGAGACTGCCCCGCCTCCTCAACAAGTCGCGCCGCCTGCCGAGCCGCCGGCGCCACCGGAGCGACCGGCAGCGAAAACGAAGCGGCACGCGCAGCCTGCTCATGCAGTGAGCAAAGAGGATAAAGCCACGGCGGAGTTGCACGCCTATACAAACTCCATCCCGCCGGAAGCTGGCGCCAACCCCAGCCCCGCGCCGGCACCTGCGCCCGCCCCTACCCCAATGGCCGCGGGGCCTGCCGCGCCAGCACCCGCTCCGCCGCCGGCCCCTGCTCCCAAGCCGCAGGAGCATCTAACGATTCCCGCGGGGACCGTTGCCACCATTCGCATGATCGATAGCATTGATTCCAGCCGGAACCGGCCGGGCGAAGAGTTTACCGCCACACTGGATTCACCCATCGTGGTGGGCGACCGTGTAGTGGCTTCGCGCGGCGCCGATGCCCGGGTGCGCCTGGTCGAAGCCAAAAGCGCGGGGCGTATGACGGGTCAATCCGAGCTGCAGCTTGAGCTTGTCTCCATGACTCTTAACGGAGTCTCTTATCCAACCCATAGCGGCTATTACGAGCAGCACGGGGGCTCGCGCGGAACGCGGACGGCAGAAACCGTGGGCGGTGGCGCAGTGCTGGGAGCTTTGATAGGCGGCCTCCTTGGGCACGGCAAGGGCGCGGCAATCGGGTCCGTCGCGGGCGCAGGTGCCGGAACCGCCACGCAGGCCTCTACCAAAGGGCAGCAAGTCAAAGTCCCCACGGAAACAAAACTCGACTTCACCCTTAAGGATCCTGTTTCCGTCGCCATGGGCGGG
The DNA here is from genome assembly GCA_031292775.1 of Acidobacteriota bacterium. Classification (GTDB taxonomy): domain Bacteria; phylum Acidobacteriota; class Terriglobia; order UBA7540; family UBA7540; genus Bog-366. Next base: position 3,803 of record JARLGN010000268.1, read on the forward strand.
AGTTAATAATTGCTACCCGTTCGCGGACCGAATCTAATTGTTCCATCATTCACAATTTGCGTTTCATCCTGAGCGCAACACACAGGAAAGAGGCATAAGCACGGGCCATTTGCGTTGGGATTTCCGCGACTTGCCTGGTTAGGCCTTTTTCCGGTTACAATGCGTACATCGAACTTTTGCCGCAACACGACTAGGAATTCAGGGTAAAGGAATTCCCCGTTGAATGGTGCGGGCTCGGGGCATCGATGGGAAGGAGCAACCGATGTGCGGAATTGTTGCCTATACAGGAGATCAACCGGCCAAGGGAATCCTGATTGAGGGGTTAAAAAGGCTGGAGTACCGCGGTTACGATTCGAGCGGTATTTTCATTGCCAACGGTGCACCCTATCTGGCCCGCGCCGTCGGTAAAGTGGCTGAACTGGAGCACCAGGTGTGGAACTCCGCTCCCGAGGGCGTGGCGGGAATCGCCCACACACGCTGGGCCACGCACGGCAAGCCCAGTGTGTTGAATGCCCACCCCCACGGTGATTGCACGGGCAAGCTCTTCCTCGTCCACAATGGCATTATTGAAAACTACCTGCTGCTGAAGAAGCGGTTGCTGGAAGCGGGTCATCAATTCAAGTCCGAGACCGACACGGAAGTCCTTACCCATCTCGTCGAGGCGCACTACGCGGGCGACCTTCAGGCTGCCGTCCAGAAGGCCCTGCTGCAAGTGCAGGGTACGTTCGGCATCGCCGTGATGCACATCTCTCAGCCGCACACCGTTGTAGTGGCGCGGCGGGGCAGCCCCATCATTCTCGGCATTGGCGAGAAAGCCTCGCTGGCAGCGTCAGACGCCTCCGCCCTTGCCCAGCACACTGACCAGGTGGTCTTCCTTGAAGACAACGAAATGGCATCCCTGACACCGGGGAAGTTCTCCATCACCACCCTCGATAACCGTTCCGTAAGCCGTGGCACCACCAATTTGGATTGGAATATTGAGTCCATGGACTGCGGCTCGTTCCCGCACTACATGTTGAAAGAAATCTTCGAGCAGCCGGAATCGGTGGAAAACGCTTTGCGCGGCCGGGTGAACCACTCCGAAGCCGTCGCCAAACTGGGCGGATTGGAATCCGTGCAGGAACGCCTGCTGAATGCCCGCCACTTGATTATCGTGAGCTGCGGCACCAGCTATTATGCCGGTCTGTATGGGCGTTATGTATTCGAGACCCTGACCGATCTGACAGTGGAAACCGAATTGGCATCCGAATTCCGCTACCGTAAGCTGAACCTGCGGCAAGGGACGGTGGTGCTGGCCATCAGCCAGTCCGGCGAAACGGCTGACACGCTGGCGGCACTGCGCGAGGCCAAGCGAAAAGGCGCCCTGGTATTAGGTCTTGTGAACGTTGTGGGCAGCACTATCGCTCGTGAAACTCATGCCGGAATTTACTCCCACGCGGGCATCGAAGTAGGCGTGGCCTCCACCAAATCCTTTACATCGCAGCTCACCATCCTCACCCTTATGGCGCTACTCATCGGGCGCAGCCGCGACCTTTCTTACGAGGAAGGTCATGAAATCATCCGTGCCTTGGAATTGGTGCCGGACCAGATCCGCGAAATCCTGAAGCAAGCAGGAAAAATCCGCGATCTTGCGGAAAAGTATTGCCACTCCGACCATTTTTTCTTCGTCGGGCGCAAGTTCCAGTACCCCATTGCTCTGGAAGGCGCGCTGAAGCTCAAGGAAATCGCCTACATCCATTCGGAGGGTTATGCGGCGGGCGAAATGAAGCACGGACCCATCGCGCTGATTGATCCCAAGTTTCCCACCCTTGCGCTGGCCCTCGAAGACGGGTCCTATGAGCGCGTGGTCTCCAACATGCAGGAGATTCGCGCCCGCGAAGGAAAGATTATCGCCATCACCACCGAAGGCAACACCAAGCTCGGAAATCTGGTGGATGACGTCGTTTACATTCCGCGTACGCATGAAGCCGTGGCCCCGCTACTGACCGTCGTGCCCCTTCAGCTCTTTGCCTACTACTGCGGGGTGCTCCTGGGCCGCGACGTCGACAAGCCCCGCAACCTCGCCAAGAGCGTGACCGTGGAGTGATGTGCTTCGCTAGCGCCGCGAACCGTGCAGCGTACTGTTCCGATTATTGGTGCCGTCCAACTCATTGCCGTCCGGAGAGAGCGTTACAGTATCCACCCAGCCGCCGTTGCGATGAACGAATCGGTACTGGTTCCCCTCCAAGTTTGTCCAGTGTCCATCGTTGATCTTTTCGCCGTTCAGGTACACTTCGAGCGTACCATCGCGGTGAATCACCAGGGTTTGGCCACTCACCCAGTTCCAGGTTCCCTCCAATTGCGGGCGGGGTCTCACCGGGTGTGCTGATACCTCCGGGGTTCCGGACCGCGAACCGTGCAGCGCACTGTTTCGATTATTGGTGCCGTCCAGAGCCATGCCATCCGGGGAGAGGGTAACGGTATCCACCCAGCCGCCGTTGCGATGGACAAACCGATACCGGTTACCGCCCAGGTTTGTCCAGTGCCCTTCGTTGATTTTCCCGCCGTTCTGGTACACGTCAAACGTACCGTCACGGTGGAGGACCAGAGTTTGGCCACTCACCCAGTTCCATGTCCCCTCCAATTCGCTGGCCGGGTGCGCCAGTTCTTCCGGACCTCCGGACCGCGAACCGTGCAGCGTACTGTTTCGATTGTTGGTGCCATCGAGTGCATTGCCGTCCGGGGAAAGCGTTACCGTATCCACCCAGCCGCCATTGCGATGAACAAATCGGTACTGGTTCCTGCCCAGGCTTGTCCAGTGCCCTTCGTTGATATTTCCGCCATTCAAGTACACATCGAACGTACCGTCGTGGTGAATCACCAGGGTCTGACCACTTACCCAATTCCAAGTTCCTTCCAACTGGGGGCGGGCCGGATATGCTTCCCATCCACCGGCAGATCCAGGTGAGTTCTGAAGATTGCGAACGCCCGTCAAGATTTGGCAAGCATGAAGAGTGGTGCGTTCTTGGTTAAGATCATCACCCAACGCCGAGATCGAAATTAACAACACGGCGACAAGGGGAAGACACAAATATAGCCGGCGCTTCATGAAGGCCTCCATAAGGAATTGTGATGAGTCACGGCACACTACCCGTGCCGCATTTCTGGGCGGAATTATTCCCCATCAACGAGGGGATTGCTACTTGGAATTCACGCCGAAGGACTATTGGTCCGACATATTCTTGCGCGGAATTCCGGGCGGATCCATCGGCCGGAGGTAACCAGCAAGCAGCCGTTACCCGTTCTTCCACAACCTGGGAAGCCCCACCCCTCCAACTGTGTGGTATTTTCCTTTCCTTTATGTCGTGATTGGCGTACAAACTACCTTCTATTTTTGCTTGTAGCAGAGGTGTCAACCGTGAATTCGCCCTTAACTTCTTGGAAATCCCTCATCTTGAGTCTGCTATTTCTGGCGACGCAAGTGAGCGCAGCAGAGATATGGAATGCGCCGGCTTTCTCCGTGGACCAGGCAACTCTTCGCCAGGCGGCGGAAGCCGTCAAGCCCGGAAAGCACGATGGAGACACCGTCCTTCTGAATGATTTGTATTTTAGCTTCGACAAGACTGGTAAGGAATCAGAGACCCGGCACTTAATCTACCGGGTAGAAAACCAGCAGGGTATGGAGGGCTGGGCTGAAACCAGCGGCCGATGGGAGTCCTGGCACCAAGCCAAGCCTGAGATTAAAGCGCGCGTCATAACCTCCGACGGCATAGAACATTGGCTGGACGAGAAGACCTTAAGCGATGTTCCTGTGCATGAGAATGCGCCTGATATGTACAGCGATGAGCGGAAGTATGGCGGCCCGCTCCCTGCAGTTGCTCCCGGGGCAATCGTGGAGGAACTGGTGGTCACCCGCGACACAACCCCGCTCTTTGCCGCCGGAATGGTGTCAAGGTGGAGGCTGGGGTGGTCTGTCCCCGTAAACAAGGTCCATATCGTTTTCGCCCATCCTGAATCCGTTCCCTTGCATTATCAATTGCACCTGTTGCCCGACGCGACGATAACCAAGTCAAACCAGAACGGCATGGAGATTATTACCCTTGAGCAAGGTCCTTTACCGGCCTATACGGAGCAGGTGAATAATGTTCCGTCAGACGTCGTTTTGCGCCCGGAGATTGAGTTCTCCACCGGCACATCATGGCAGCAAGTGGCCGCCGAGTATGCTCGCTTATCGGAAGACAAACTGCGCCCATCCGATGTTCAGGCTTTGCTCGCGACCATCAATATAAAAGATGGAAAGCGCAACGACGTGATTCGGAGAATTGTCGCCACGTTGCACAAGAACGTGCGTTACACCGGAGTGGAATTTGGGGAGTCCAGCCTGATCCCGCAGTTTCCTTCCGAGACGCTGAAGCGCAAATACGGTGATTGCAAGGACAAGGCCACGCTTCTCGTGGCGATGCTGCGAGGCGCGGGCATTCCTGCCAGCCTGGTCCTTCTCGACAGCGGGTTCGGGCGGGACATCAATACCGAAATGCCCGGGATGGGCATGTTTGACCATGCGATTGTGTATGTTCCGGCCTCCGGTTCTGATTCCGACCTGTGGGTGGATGCAACTGCCCAGTATTCCCAAGTGGGCACGCTGCCCTGGATGGACTACGGACGTTGGGCACTGGTTGTCAACAGGAAAACAGATTCGCTGAAAAGGATCCCCGAAATTACCTCAGCGCAAAATGTCTACCGGGAATCGCGGGAGTTCACCCTGGCCGAATACGGGATGGCATCGATTGTCGAAACCGATGACGAGGTCGGACCGGCGGAAGCCGACTATCGCGACTACTACAACAGCAATAGCAAAAAGGTGAGGGAACAAGAGGAAAATTACGTAAAAAGCATGTACCTGGCTGACTCGCTTACTTCCCTGGAACACGGCGACATGTCGGATTTGGATAAGCCGGCCTCCGTCAGGTACGAAACCAAAGGGAAGCGCGGGAACACAGATTTCACCAGTGCGATCATGGCCATTCGAGTGGAAAATCTCTTTACCCACCTTCCCGAGTACTTTACGACGAAAGAAGACAAGCCCGCGGCCAACGAGGATGCATCGGAAAAGCAACCGCCGCGAACGGCCGATTGGCGGATCTGGCCCTATACCACTGAATGGCATTACAAAGTCACCGCCCCGATCGGCTTCAAACTGCGGGCGCTTCCATCGGATAAGAACGAAAAGATTGGAACGCTGAGTTTTACTCAGAAGTACTCGGCTAATTCCGAGGGCACGGTCGTGGAAGCCTTGCTCCGGGTTGAGAACCCCAGCACGCGATTGACGGTCCAGCAAGCAAATGACTTGCGTGATGCCGTGGTGAAAGCACGCAATTCCGATCCCATTTACATCACTTTCGACAATGTTGGATATGCCCTTATTTCCGCCGGCAAAATCAAAGACGGGTTGGCCGCTTACCGGCAGGTCGAAGCCCAGCATCCGAAGGAAGCGTTGCACAAGGTGCAACTTGCGCAGGCGTTGCTCACCGCCGGGCTGGGGGAACAAGCGCGCAGCGTCGCGCGGGAGGCCACCAACCTTGAGCCTAGCTCCGCCGTGGCATTCAGCACTCTGGGAATGGTTTTGAAACATGATCTGATTGGCCGCCTGGAGAAGAAAGGCATGGACCTGGATGGGGCGATCGCCGCGTATCGAAAGGCCATCGTTCTCGATCCCAAGGATAAAGAGACTCGCGCCAATCTCGCTATCCTGCTTGAGTATGACGCCGACGGCACGCGATACAGCGAGAAGGCTGGGCTCAAGGACGCAGTGGCCGAGTGGCACGAGCTGAAAAAGCTCGACGAGGAGTACAGCCGCACTTACGACGACAATGTTCTTTACGATCTTTGGTACGCCCACGACCCGCAGGGTGTAATTGACTATGCCGCGGCACTGCCCGCCAGCAACGTCCGCAAGGGCCTGATGCTGGCGGCCATTGCCCTGCAACAAGGATCAGAGTCAGCGCTGAAAAAGTCACTGGAGATCACCACCGACAACCAGGAGCGCAGCCAGGCGCTGGTAACCGCCGGGGCAGTATTGGTTCGCGTGCGGAGATACAAGGAAGGCGCAGCCATGTACGCGGAAGGAGCGCATGGGCAAGAGGATGAAAGCCAGATCACCCGAAGCGCGGCCCTGTTCAGCAAGACCAGGCCGTATGAGGAATTAATCGTTGATCGTGCGAGCCCACTTGGGGTCGCCCAGCAAATAATGGGCGCCATGGCAAGCGGAAAGATAACGTTCGAAGAGTTCAGGTCGCTCATGCATAACGACCCGGACATGCCCCCCAATGAAACGCTGGACCAGAAGCAGTTTCAGGAAATGATGGGGACTCTCCGGATGCAACTCAGCGAGGCGGGGCTTCCGCTGGTCACATTGGCTGATCTCGGCACGTCGAACATGCATTACACGATCGATGGCGATGACTCGGTGGGATATAAGATCATTGTCGAGGGCCCGGGTGCCGCCCCACAAGACGTATATGTGGTAAAGGATGGGAACCAATATAAAGCCGCCGTATTTTCCGGGTCGGGCCCGGTTGACTATGAGGACCTGGCGCCACTCGCGCTGCGCGCTTTGGAGAAGAACAATTTAGCCGCCGCCCGAAAATGGCTCGATCGGGCACGCGAAAAGTTATCCATCAGCGGCGGGGATGATCCTCTTGCGGGTCAGCCTTTTCCTTATTTCTGGACTAAGGGGCAGGAAGCGGATGTATCAACCATCCGAACCGCCGCCCTGGTTCTACTTCCGTCCAAAGACGTCAAAGGCCCCTACCTCGAAGCCCTGAAGCAAGCCCGGGAGTCTGCGAAGGCTGACATGGAACGTAATCGGCTGACGATGGTGCTGGCTTTTGCATACTCAGCCCAGGAACGATGGACGGAAATGTTACCCGTGGCACAGGATTTAATGAAGATCGTGTCTGCCTCGGTGCGGGCTTTCGAGTTGGCAGTGACAGCCTACACGGGGCTGAAGCAATATGATGATTGGGATAAGCTGGTCCAAGTCCGGATGCATCAGTATCCTGACGAATTGGCCTACGTGCGTTCCTCCGCAAACCTCGCAGCGTATCGAGGAGATTTTGCGAAATCGCGGGAAATCGTGAAAGGCATCATTGACAAAGGGCGATCGCAAGAGAGCGATTTGAACTTGTACGCCTGGGATGCACTTTATCTCCCCGGTCCCATCGACCAGGATTCGCTCGATGTGGCCCAGCGGGCGAATGAATTGACGAAGAATGCCAGCTTCGCCATCCTGCACACCCTCGCCTGCCTTGAGGCCCAGGCAGGGAAACCCAATCAGGCGCGTGAATTGTTGCTGAAAGCAATGACGGCGCAGAATCTGGAAGAGCCGAATGAGGCAGTCTGGTTTGGATTTGGCTTGATCGCGGAACAATACGGCGTGAACGATGCGGCGGAAAAAATGTTCAAACTGGTGGAAAAACCCAAGATTGATCAGCCGACTTCAACTTACGCACTGGCCCAGCAACACCTCGCCGCGCTGCACAAGGTCGCGACCGAACCGGCGAAGACCGCTGCACGATAACGGAGTGTGCCGCCAAGGTCAGTTGTTGGCTGACCGTAGCTTTGCGGTCATGGGGAAAGGCCCCCGGTCAATCAAAGTACGATTGACCGGGGCTATCCGCGCAGAAGGCTCGCCGTGGCGCGGCCCACCCTAATTACGGAGTCAATCCCCAGTTTATATTAGACCCTTTTCAGATCCCCACCGACCCACTCCCTTAGTTTCCCTCAACAACCTAAATGAGCAATTTGGAACAGATGGCTGAGCATATCTGGACAGACAGGCCAGGGCCGAACTTGCTATGGTGCTCTCATCTTATACAGAACTTCCCGGCCGCCGAGTTCAGGCTGTGGGTCAGTCACTGTTGCAATGAATACACATGCGAAAAGGGGATCGACAATGTTCAATTCAGGCTTAATTGTTCGTACCGGACGGATGCCGGTGCTGGCGTTGATGTTGGCAGCGGCCATCCTTTCGGGATGCAGATCCAAGCAGGAACAGGCGCTGGATCAGGCCAAGCGGCAGGCGGCTACAACCGGGCAGACGCAGCAGGTGGTTTCTGTAGACAAGAATGGAAATACGACGACGACGGTGGTGCAGCCGCCAGCGGCCGGGCAGACCAACGAGGTGGTAACAACGACGGTGACAGTGCCTGCGGCCGGGGCGCCCGTTCCAGCACCCTCGGGGCCGGTGGTTTCCGCGCTGACTCAGACGCTTCCGGCGCCGGTGATACCAGCCAACCTGATCATCCCGGCGGGCACGTCGCTGACGATTCGGATCGATCAGCGCATCAGCGTAAAAACCAGCCACGCGGGGGAAACCTTTACCGGTGAGGTGGTGGACCCGGTGCTGGCCAGCGACAACAGTGTGCTGGTGCCGAAGGGTGTGCCCGTGGGTGGCGTGGTGGATGTGTCGCATCGGCGGGGACACTTCAAAGGAAGATCAATGCTGGAGCTGCGATTGACCTCACTGACGATAAATGGGACACAGTATCCGCTGACGACGCGGGACCTGGCAAGCAGCAAGAAGGGCAAGGGCAGACGTTCGGCGGCCATGATTGGCGGAGGAGCGGGCGCGGGCATGCTGGTGGGTGGCGTGGCCACTGGCGGTGTAGGATTGTTGGTGGGCGGCCTGGTGGGTGGTGGCGCGGGAACCGCTGCCGCGGGATTGACCGGCAACAGGGATATCAATATCCCAGCGGAGTCGATTGTACACTTCAAGCTGGCGGACGATCTGGTGGTAGAGCCGACGGAGTAGAGGGGCTGGCTGGCTCAGAGCAAAGCGGGCAGCGCAGCGCGGATCTGTTTTGTAGGTCCGCACTTCACTTGCTGCAAGAAACCAAACTGACACCTGTCATCCCTTGCGCCACGGCAGCCCGAAGACTGTCATTCCATGGTATTGTTGACTGTCGGGCTCTTTATCCCAATCTAAGACAAACTCTCGCAACACATTCACGCCTTGAAGGAGGCAGATATGCGAATACTTCTCCGCGTCACGTTTCCCGTGGAGCCTTTCAACACCTTTGTGAAAGACGGCAGTGTCTCAGCGAAAATGAAGCGCATCCTCGACGAACATAAGCCGGAGGCAGTCTACTTCACGGAACTCGGTGGCCGCCGCAGCGGGCTTCTGATTATCCACATGGAAGACGCCTCGCAGATTCCGGCCGTAGCCGAGCCGTGGTTCCTTACGTTCAACGCCGACGTGGAGGTTCATCCAGTCATGCTCCCCGAGGATTTGGCCAGGGCCGACTTGGGCGCTCTCGGAAAGAAATGGGCGTAGGAGAAACGCGGTAGACAGGCAACTTCAGGCGGCGTAGAGGGAAGCCAGGGCGCGGGACATTGACCAACGGATGTGGATGCACAGGAACTTCCGGCGAAATATCGCACCAGATTATGCGGTTGCAGGTAGTCACGCTGATCTGGATGGTGGTTGAGTGTGCCCTGGCTCTCTTTTCTGCATGGCGCGCGGGCAGCCCCGTGCTTTTAGCCTTTGGGGCCGATAGCCTGATCGAACTCTTGTCGGCGCTCGTGGTGCTCCTGCAATTCCTCCCACGCCTTGCTCTGAGCCCTGCCCGGGCCACGAGGCTCGCGGGTGTTCTTCTCTTCCTGCTTGCTGCGGTCATCACCATGAGCTCCGCCATCGCGCTGTGGCGGCATGTTCGGCCCGATACAAGTTGGATCGGCATGGGCGTCACCTTTGCCGCGCTCGCCATCATGCCCGCGCTAAGTTCGGCCAAACGAAGAGCCGGAAAAACCACTCGCAATGCGGCATTAACCGCCGACGCGGTGCAGTCCGCAACCTGTGCCTACCTTGCCGGCATAACCCTTGCCGGCTTGCTCCTGAATGCGGTGCTTCATATCCGCTGGATAGACCCCGCCGCCGCGCTGGTTGCGGTTCCCGTCATCTGCCTGGAAGGAAAGAAAGCGTTGCAGGGCGAGGAGTGTTGTTAGTTGGCATGTCTCGCCAAGTCGCGATATCCTTTTCGAGCAAGCGTGACGCACCTACCATCATGCACAACGGACGATGCGCCATGCGCGGCCCATCTCGGATCTTCGTAGCTGGCAGTTGAGAGAGCGTAGGAAATGGGCCGCTTGAAACTACGGCTGTGCAAGGCCCTTAGGATCTCCGTGAACGACGAGGAATTGAACGACTTTCCCGCAGTGCAAGCAGGTGGTCCACTTTTCATTTTAGGCATATTGAAATCAGACACAATTAAATCCGGGAGCCCCGCGCGGAGTTTTCCGATCGCGTCCAGACCGTCAACCGCCGCGCGAACGACATACCCCGCGGCTACCAGGTATCCCGAGATGACCTTTCGGATAAGAGGTTCGTCGTCGACCAACAAAACCCGGCCGTTTAATTGTCCTACCATGGGTCGCCTCTGAACATCACGAGAGGCCAGATTGGATCTTGCGCCCCTGGACAGAGACTGTCTGTTCAATATTGCTCACACTGGGAAGCGCAGACATGTCAGTCAGGTCCGCGCTACTTACCATGGTTTGCTTGGAATCGGGCGCAACGGCTGGTGTTTGGTTTGCTGCCTGCTGCTTTCCGCCAATTGTTTACTGCCTATTACCCGCTATTCCTACATACCCAAAGAGATTCCCAGAGACGGCTCGGGCAATTTGGACGTCGATCAAGCGATTGGGTGGAACCTCGCAGCCGGGCAGCGCAATTTTCAGATAATTTGTCGTTAATGCTACGCGGGCACCATCCTCTAATTCGTCCAACGCGAGGGCGACAGTACGTCGTCCCACTTGGGCAGCGAGAAAGGCCTGGCGCTTGGCGTTGATGATGGTGCGGATTTCCTGACTGCGGTCGCGCGCCACGCGACCGTTCACCTGTCCAACGGCGGTTGAGGCGGGGGTTCCGGGCCGGGCCGAGAACGGGAAGATGTGGAGGTAGGTGTAGGGGAGCGACTCGATGAATTTCACGCTGGCGGCATGGTCCTGAGCCGTCTCACCGGGGAAGCCCACCATGACGTCGGCTCCTATCGCGGCGTTGGGAATCTGCTCGTGGATGGCAAGGATGCGTTCGGCGTAATGCTTGGTCCAATAGCGGCGGTTCATCAGGCGCAAAATGCGGTCGCAACCACTTTGCAACGGCACATGGAAATGCTGCGCCATGCGTGGCTCTGCAGCCACCAGGCGAATCAGCGCGGGACTTACG
>JARLGN010000269.1 GCA_031292775.1 Acidobacteriota bacterium
GCGGCACCACGGCTCCCGAGGCGTCCCGAACCGTGCCCCTCAGACTCGCAAACGTGGATTGGGCGGACAGTCGTGTTGCGAGCAGGCTCATTCCTGCCAGCGCGACAAAGAGAATAGTCAGAACTCTGCTGCAAGGTTTCATCATTGCATTCCTCCTGAACATTCGGCTCCCGCGACCCGACACACAAATGCGCAAGCGCAAAAGGCACCGCATTGCCAAAGGACGCGATCTGTCCCAAAAGGAACCAGATCCGACGTCTGAGTGCGCGGCGAAATCTCCACTCTCTGGCAAGCGAGGGCTTTAAATTCCGAACCTCGTACAATCAACTCGCAATAATGCGTACCGTGGCAGCATATGATCTGAATGCGCTCATACCGTCAAGGTGGGTTTCGGTTCATAACGTCCTAATGTATTGAAATCTCGGAGCTTTTGGAGTATTGTTGCACCCAACTTGGCGGGGGGGTTAATAACCGTTAGGCTCTGGAGTTACTCCATGTCTGCGATGACGCCCACAGGGCAAATCCACCTATCTGAGGATCGCAAACGAGAGGCGCTGGAGGAGCTTGCTCGCATCCTGAAAAGTGACTTTTTTCGCGGAAGCAGGAATTGCTGTCGCTTTTTGGAGTATTCGGTCCTCCACACACTGCAAGGCAACGCGCAATCGGACATACGGGAACGCATTGTGGGAGTGGAAGTCTTTGACCGCCCCCCTAGCTACAATGCGTCGGAGGACCCCATCGTTCGGGTTACCGCGAACGACGTCCGCAAACGGCTGGCTCAGTTCTACACCGGGGCGAATGTTGAAAACAACCCGGTCATCAGCCTGCCGCCGGGCTCTTACGCCGCGACCTTTACTTGGAAACCTAGCGTTCCCGAACCGATGCAGGCGACCCCTCTGCGGTGGCCTCGCGCATGGCGGCCGGGCAAGATCACCATCGCGACTCTTGTTCCACTGGCGCTTCTGGTCGCAGGATTTATCTATTTCCAAACGGCGGGACGGGACGCGGTCGAAACTAACGTCTGGTCACCCGTGCTCCGGGATTCCAGGACGGTCTTAATTTGCGTCGCCCAGCCGCTTGCGTATAGTCCGGCGACTGGACTGGACGCATCGAACCCAGCTACTCAGGGAAAAGGCGGGTCCACCTCCGAGGCGAGCAAGGTCTTGCCGGTTCAGTTCATTCCCATGCCTGGCGCTTTTGTGGGCGTTGCGGATGCCCACGCGCTGGCTGACATCGTTTCGTTCCTGGGAAAGCATGGGAAATCGTGGCACCTAAGCGCCGGGGACTCGACTCCTTCGGCGGAACTTCGGGATGGGCCGGTGGTTCTGATTGGCGTCTACGACAATCCTTGGACTCGCAGGCTGACCCAGGACCTTCCTTTCGTCTTCCAAACTGGCAACACTATTCGTGACCAGGCACAGCCTGGGAAGGAATGGCATTTGAAGCAAACGAGTGCGGATTGGTGCCCCCCTGAGGACCTTGCTGTCGTTTCCAGGTTTATATCTTCTGAAACAGGTCAACCGGTTATGGTAGCGGCGGGAGTTTCGAACATCGGTACCCAGACGGCGGGGGAATTCCTGACGAGTCCAGATCTCCTTTCAGATGCCCTACAAGACGCACCCAAGGGTTGGCAAAAAAAGAACTTTCAGTTTGTCTTGTACACGAAAGTCCTTGGTAGAACTCCGGGACCTCCTGTGGTCGTTGCGAAGCGCTTCTGGTAACCCTACACTCCGGGTTAGAACTGAACTGAGAAGCCGCCACGGATATAGTGGTAACCCGAACTCAATGCGATGGGTTTTTGACCATTCTGGCCGGCGGGAACATAACCCTGCGACAATAGGTTTTGGAAGTCCGCCACTGCGTCAATATGGAGGGGGAAGCCACTGGGAGTGGGAAGGGGTTGGCGGATGTGGACGCCCAAGTAAGGTTGAACTTGAAGATTGGCCTGCCCGGCGGGATCGACCATGGTCACGCGATCATTGGGAACCCACTCATACGAAGTGGAGAAGCGCGTATGGGTACCGGGAAGATCTGCGGTGAATTTCCCAATCAGCGCATTGGTCTGCCGGGGCTGCAGCGAATAACGGGTCTGACCATCCATGGAAACGGAGTAGCCGTACGCCGACAGGGCGTTGCCGGAAGAATAAGCCGCCACGGCTTCAACATGCGAACCGAAGGTCTTGGCAAAAACAGCCCGGAAACCCGCCGACTGATAATTGCCGCCGTTGATCACAATGCCATTGCCCACAGGACTCGGGAGGGCATTTCCTGCAAACGCCTCACTGTAATCGGCGCGGCCCAATCCCCAAACTGCGGCGTTATGCAAACTGTCGTGATAGGCCGCCGCCTGCACCCGGGCCGACTTGCCGATGCGATGATTAACCGCCACCTCGGCGTGACCCAGTTGTTCCATATCAAGATGTCCATCACGCTGCATGATCTGCGGGAAGGCATTCAGCAAGCCGATGCGCTCCATCATGGAGTTTGACCCATCGGCGCGGGCTGAACCATACCGGGCGGAAACCACCGTCTGTGGAGTCGCCTGATACTCCAGGTTAACATGGGGTTGCACAGTCAATACGCTGTCAATCGCGTTGAGATAATTGATGTCCATCCCCGCGGTCACGGTGACGCGTGGCGAAAGGAGGCGAGTCTCCGAGAATGTGCCTACCATGCCTTTCGCCTGTCCAAAGCCATTTGGTGCATAGCCGGAGGGCACGGATGCTCCAGGAGCAAGGCTAAACTGATGGAAGATCAGGCCGACTTCCTGCGGTTCACCCTTGAGTTGGTTGCGGCGCAGAATCGTGCCCACGGTGCCAGCCTCGGCGTCTGTGGGCGCGAACGATCCCGCAACGAGCACATCAGCATCCGGGGAGAGCGACCGGAGGTATGCAAACATGCTGGCCATGCCGAAGTCCTCGGCCAGAGGGTCGCGGGGCGTTGATCCCGGCAGTATGCCCGCTAATCGTTCGCTTCGCGGCAGCGCAGGTTTCTCATCATTCTTATTGGCGGCAACTTGCCCCACGGGCGGCTGTTGGCGGAAACGCAGGATGGGCCGCGTAGTGGAGGAAGTCCTCAATACCCATTTCCAATCATCGCCCCAGGTTGAGACGGTATCATTGGGAACTTGAAAGCGAATTGGCGCGAAGGTATCGGTCAGGACAAAAGTGGCAACCACGGTTTCACCGGCTTCCACGTGAACGCCGTTGCGCATCGCCGGAAGGCGCGTTGCCGAACTGACCTTTAGGGAATACCACCCAGGAATCAGGTGGGCAACCGTAAACCGGCCATGCGCGTCAGTAACCATGCGCTCGGTCTGGCTGGATGCCTCTGTGACGAAAGCGGTGGGTCCAAGGATCATCACCGTCGCACCCATCAAGGGAACGCCTTTATTATCGGAAACAACTCCTGCCAGGCTTCCGTACCCTGCCGCAACGCTCTCAGAAGGTTTGAGACAGGGAAGTAGCAGCCCGCTAACCAGCAGTAGAACCTTTAGCCGGTATGCCGAACCTGGAGTCATCATGGATGCCGCCGTACTTTCTCGATATAAGACGTTCTCGGCCAGTGCCTGGCGCGAAAGTTGGGTCTAGCGTACCTCAAAAGTGGCCGTAGGGCTAACAGTTTGTTTCTTGATGTTGTCAGTGACCTTGATCTGCACGGTATATTTTCCCGGGGTGAGCCCTTTGAGGGGCATCGACTTTACCACCGTGAATTGCTGCGAGGCCTTCTTCAAGTTCAGGGGGTCCTCCGGCTGGTCGACCAGAGCCTTGCCATCCCTCTCCACTTCATAGCGCACATCCAAAGAAGGCTTATGGGTCTTGTCGTCGATGCCGAGGTTATAAACCTGCATGTAAATCCCGAGTCTTTGGTCCCTTGTGAATTGGTTGTTAACGCTCGGGCGGACCTTGGTTCCACCAATTACAAATGGGCCGGAACCCACCTGGCTGGTGGGGAGCGGCTGAATCTGGTCAGCAAGGATGAGCGAACTGTTGGTAAGCAGTTCCTCACCGAAGGTCGGCACCACAACGCCCAACTCCTCCGAGCCCATGTGGCCGTTCGAATCATCTTTCAGGACCAGGCTTAGCTTGTAGCGTCCGGGCTTAAGCGGTATGGCTTCCTGCCAAAGTGACTTGTGGTTCTGGAACAATTGGAATTCGTGTTCGGGCACATCCAAAACCAAGGTCTTCTCAAAGGTGTTGACGATGTGGCCGCTCAAGCTCGAGATCTCCATGAAAATGTCCAGGACCCCGTGCATCACGCCATCTTTGTTCTGAAATTGCAAATCACTGTTGGAAACCTGCACCGTAACCGGCGTGAGGACGGTTTGGTCCGTCACACGGATAAAGTCGGTGCGCGCATCGAACGGCAGAAGATTGGCGGATATCCGGGAGGTGACGACAGCTTTCAGGTCCTTGAATTTCACTTCGGGGGGCCGGAATATCTTGGCGAACTGGTCCAGGCGGGTAAACTCATTCTGGCTCTCAGTTTGGCCGCCCATGGTCTGCCCTGTCGTCATTCCGTCTGTGCGGTTAAAGCGATCCATTTTTGATTGCGACCCGGTCATCCCCATCTGTTCTGCCATGGTCAGTCCGGCGCCGGGAACATGCAGCAGCGCATCTTTTTCACCGGGATCCATCGTGAGATGGTACTCACCGGTCATGGTGGTATCGACAAATTCCAGGATGATGTTGGTGCCGATGCCGTCGATGTAACGATACCGCCACTGCTCGAA
>JARLGN010000270.1 GCA_031292775.1 Acidobacteriota bacterium
GCGGCACCACGGCTCCCGAGGCGTCCCGAACCGTGCCCCTCAGACTCGCAAACGTGGATTGGGCGGACAGTCGTGTTGCGAGCAGGCTCATTCCTGCCAGCGCGACAAAGAGAATAGTCAGAACTCTGCTGCAAGGTTTCACCATTGCATTCCTCCTGAACATTCGGATTTCAGTACATCCCGTCGCCCGACGTGGCAAAGAGAGCCAACGGCGCCATTGCGCCCAAACCAGCAAACAACTCCATGTAACTTGTCTGTGCCGGCTTAAGTAAGAATTCCTTCGTCAGCAGGCTTGGAAGAATGACGCAGAATTGCCCGACCAATCCGCGTGAATCCACAAATATCCTGCCATTTTTGGATTTTCTCATAACGTTGCGAGATTAAGTCATCAATGCCTCTCTATGTCAAGTCTTTTTTTATAACCCTCGATTTTCCCTACCAACACAATCACTGGCACTGATAGTACCCCGTCGCGCAGGTGGCTGGTTAATTCGAGAACCAATGCTCAGGTCCATTTAAAAAGACTTGACGGGCAAATGGAGGGAGTGTTAAATGTTTTTCTCGCAACGTTGCGAGGAAGGAAAATGTTCTTCCTATGACTACCATTCGCGAAATCGCCAAAATGCTGGGTGTTTCCTTTTCGACCGTTTCGGCAGTGATCAACAACCGCCAATACGTGAGCGCGGCCATGCGATCTCGAGTGGAGAAGGCCCTTCGTGACGCCAATTACCAACCCAACAGCATCGCGCGCAGCTTGCGGCTACGAGAATCGCGGACCATTGGTTTGATTGTTCCGAACCTGGGAGATCCTTTTTACTCCAGCCTGATGCGGGGAGCGGAAGACTACTTATGCTCGGTTGGCTATAGAATGATTGTGGCTGAATCCCGGGAGGACTGGAAGCGACAGCAAGATTACCTGACGTCGTTCTCAGGAATGATCACGGACGGGATCATTCTCGCGACGTGCGGTGCCACCGACGAGCAGATCGCTACCCTCCCCGATATCGTCCGGGGTGCGCCGTTGGTCTATGTGGACCGATGCCCTCTCGAATCCAAAGGAATCAGTGTCTCGGTTGACAATGTGCAGGCAGCCTCCGATGCGACGCAGTACCTGATTGGCCTCGGCCATGAACGGATAGCTATCATCACCGGTCCGCTGAACGTCCTCAATGCTTCCGAACGCTTCAAGGGATACAAGAGCACATTGCGTGTTCACGGCATTCCCCTCGACCGTACGCTCGTCCGCGCGGGTGACCACACGGAAGATTCAGGGTACTGGCATGGCTCAGAGCTGTTGGGCCTGGCAAACCGGCCAACCGCGGTGCTCGGATGTGGCCTCTTGATAACGCTCGGAGTTCTGGCCGCCATTCGGGAAAAGCGTGTCGCCTGTCCTCAGGAGATATCCTTGATCGGATTCGACGATTTCGCCTGGAGCACGTTGCTCTCCCCAGCGCTCACCATGGTTCGGCAACCCGCGGCGGAACTAGGGGCTGCCGCAGCCAAGGCGGTCTTGAAGCGGATGCGCGAACCTGACCAGAACATGGTCGACAAAGTGTTGCTGCCTACCCAGTTGATGATACGGGAATCCACCGCCCCTCCAGCTCAGCGGAACCCGACTCCCAAATGAGGCTGCGACCTTATTCAATGCCATGGCGTCCGCGGTGGGTCGCGAAGCGAGGAAATCTCGCTCCTGCAACCGGGTTCGTCCAGCGATCTGCGCGTCGCGGTTTTTCCAGCACGCACTCTCCAACTCTGGCCACAACAGTGGAAGCTCGATCTCCGATATCGTGTCTCGGAGGGAACCCGTGTCCCTAAACCGCGTCATCTTGTGGATCATGGCCATGGGAATATTGATAGGCGCGCTGGACCGCATTATCGGAAACAAGTTCGGCTTAGGCGTGAAGTTCGAAGAAGGGTTTAACACTATGTGGCCGCCGGCTCTGGGCATGGTCGGGATTATCACGCTGGCTCCACTGATCTCCAAAGAAATTGTCCGAAGCGAGACCGCTTCCTTTATAGTGACTAAAGCCAAAGCCAAGTATGGAGGAGCCTGGCAATGTCAAAAGCCTATTACTTGGGTGTTGATCAAGGGACGTCGGGGACGACCGCTCTTATCCTTGATGAGAAGTGGAACGTCTGTGCCAAGGGTTACAGACAACACGCACAGATTTATCCGAAACCCGGATGGGTCGAGCATGATCCCGAAGAAATATGGCAACGAACGCAGGAGTCGATCGAATCCGCCCTGGACGCAGCGGGACTGAGGGCCGGCGACATTCGCGTAATGGGATTGGCCAATCAAGGCGAAACTTGCATGCTCTGGGACAGGAAAACTGGCGCGCCGGTTTATAACGCCATCGTGTGGCAGGATCGCCGTACGGCGCAAGCTGCGGATCGGCTGAAGGCAGACCACGAAGACCTTATCAGGGAAAAAACCGGCCTGCCCGTCGATGCCTATTTTTCCGGGCTTAAGATTCAATGGATCCTCGACAACGTCGCGAATGCGCGGCGCCGGGCGGAAAACGGTGAGTTGATGGCGGGCACGCTCGACACCTATCTTCTCTGGAAGTTGAGCGGCGGCAGGCTCAAAATCACTGATCCCTCCACGGCGTCCCGGACTATGATATTCAACATTCACACCGGGCTTTGGGATAGAGAAATCCTGGGTCTGTTGAATGTCCCGCGTTCTATTCTTCCCGAAATTGTGGACAGTTGCGGCGGGCTGGGCTCCACCAAATGCGGGCTGTTCGGCGCGGCAATTCCCATCGGCGGCAGTCTGGTGGACCAACCGGCGGCGTTGTTTGGGCAGGCTTGTTTCCAGCCAGGAGGCGTGAAGACAACCTACGGCACGGGCTGCTTCATGCTCACGAACACTGGGAACGTGCCGGTTCCCTCGCTGAATGGACTGGTCACTACTATTGTCTGGCGCATCTGCGGAGAGACCACCTTCGCGCTTGATGGCGGTGTGTACATCACCGGCGCCGCAGTGCAATGGCTGAGGGATGGTCTCCAAATCATTCACCACGCGGCCGAAACGGAGGCCTTGTCGCGTACGGTCCCCGATACGGGTGGGGTGTACTTCGTCCCGGCATTTGTGGGGCTGGCCGCGCCCCACTGGGACCAGTATGCCAGGGGCATGATCATCGGCATCACCGGAGGGACAACGCGAGCCCATATCGCCCGAGCGACGCTGGAAGCGATAGCTTTTCAGGTGCGTGAGAACCTGGACGTGATGCGCATAGACTCCGGTATGGACATCAAGGCCATGCGCGCGGATGGCGGCGCAGTGGGCAATGATTTCCTCATGCAGCTTCAGGCGGACATGCTGGGAATCCCTGTCGATGTGCCCGTCATTAATGAAACCACCGCTCTCGGCGCGGCTTATATGGCGGCCCTGGGGATTGGCGACTTCGGAAGTTTGGACGAAATCAGCGCTAATTGGAAACTGCGGAAGAGATACGAACCGGCCATTTCGGAAGATGAAAGAGCGTCACGGCTCGCAAACTGGAAGAAGGCAGTCGGACGGTGCCGACGCTGGGCCGACCAGTAGCCGCTGCGCTTTCTGCTTACCACCGCGGCGCTCTTTTGATGAGGCGCTGCATCCGTCCAGGTTTGGATCATTCCTCGTGAGGTGTTATCCGCATGAAACCGAGAACCCTGTTTTCTTTGGTCCTTTTACTGGTTACAGGCTCAACCTGGCTGCCGGCAAGTCCACCAGTGGCAGCCGCCGACAAGCCTGTCTTAGAAGCCAGGCACGTCAGCCTGGACGGCAAATGGAAGCTCTATTATTTCCCTCAAGGCAAATACCAGATTACCCAGCCTAGTCAGCTCAAGCTGCAAGGGTTGAATTGGATCGATGCCTCCGTTCCCGGCAACGTTGAGCTCGACCTGTCCCAGCACCGCGAGTTGCCGAAGGACCTTTACTACGCGGACAATCTCGCGAAGCTGAAGCCGTACGAATTGTACGAATGGTGGTATCAACGCGAATTTCCGACGCCGGGTGGCTCCGCCGGACGCCGGGTAGAACTTCGCTTCCAGGGCGTGGACTGCCTTGCCACTTACTGGCTCAACGGATGGGAACTCGGTGAGACCGCGGATGCCATGGTTGAGCAGAGCTTCGATGTGACGGGGAAGTTGATCTCTACGGGGCCGAATGTCCTGACGGTCAGGTTGAGGTCGCCGATCATCGAGGCTGCGGGCAGGCGATATGACCCCCCATTTACTTTCTACGGGGGGGCGACGAACCAGGAGTCCATCTGGATCAGAAAGCCGGCGCACTCCTACGGATGGGACATCATGCCGCGCGCGGTGTCCGCCGGCCTCTGGCGGCCGGTTGAACTCATCATTCACCCTACGCACGAAATCACGGACCTGCATTTCACTACCGTGTCCCTTGAGTCCACCCGTGGCCGGCTGAGCGTCTCGTATGAACTCATAACCGATCTCACGCTGCTTCCTCGGCTGCAGCTCAAGATGGAGGGCCGCTGCGGCGATTCCACTTTCTCTCACGTCCACAAACTGGAGTTCACCGCGGGACGGTTTGTGATCGAAGTTGAGAAGCCTAAGCTGTGGTGGCCGAAAGGCTACGGCGCTCCCGACCTCTACGAGGTTACAACGCAACTCTTGGAGGGCGGCAAGGTGCTGGCGTCGCGCCACGACACGGTGGGAATCCGCAAGATCGAGCTGATTCGGACGGAGACCACCAGCATTGAAAAGCCGGGGCAATTTCAGTTCAAAGTCAACGGTGTGCCCATTCTGGTGAAAGGCTCCAACTGGGTGCCGGCCGATGCGTTTCACAGCCGGGACGCCGCGCGGTATGACAAGATACTCGCGTTGTTCATCGACCTGGGGTGCAACTTCCTGCGCAGTTGGGGCGGAAACGTTTACGAGGATCATGCGTTCTTCGATATCTGCGACCGGAACGGAATCATGGTTTGGCAGGACTTTTCCATGGCCTGCGCGTTCTACCCGCAAACACCGGAGTTTCTGGAGGTGATGAGGAGGGAGGCCATCTCGGTGGTGAGAAAGTTGCGGAACCACCCTTCCATTGCTTTGTGGGCAGGCGACAATGAAGCGGACGAGTCCTACTTTTCAAATGGTCTTGACCCCGCGCACAACCAGATCACGCGGGAGGTCCTGCCTCAGGTGGTTTTCCAGTGTGATCCTTACCGACCCTATCTCCCGAGTTCCCCGTACATGTCCCCGGAAGTGATCGCGGCGCATCAGAGGAAACTCATGCCGGAAGAACATCTCTGGGGCCCGCGCGACTATTTCAAGAGCTCTTTTTACACCGAGCGCACGGCACATTTCGTGAGCGAGATCGGGTACCACGGCTGCCCGGGCCTCTCTTCCATCAAGCGCTTCATCGACGAGTCACATCTGTGGCCCTGGCAGGATAATGCGGAATGGATCTTCCATTCCACTGACATGACCGGCAGGCCCGACCGCGTCAATCTCATGGCCAACCAGGTGAAGGAAATGTTCGGCGCGGTTCCGGACAACATCGAAGAGTTCATCTTCGAATCCCAGGTCTCTCAGGCAGAGGCGAAGAAGTTCTTTGTTGAAATGACCCGCTTGAACAAGTGGCGGAGCACCGGCGTAATTTGGTGGAACGTCATGGACGGCTGGCCGCAATTCTCGGACGCCATCGTGGACTATTACTTCAACAAGAAGCTGGCGTACTACTACCTGCGGCGGGTTCAGCAGCCGGTCTGTGTCATGGTGGACGAACCCAAGGATTGGCACTGTCGGGTTGTGGTGGGCAATGATTCGCGCGAAGATGCCACCGGCCATTATCGCGTTTGGGACGCGGATTCCGGCGAAACTCTACTGGAAGGAAATTACGCGGCAAAGGCCAATGAGAATCTGGAAGTCGGTCAAATCCCGGTCTTCCATTCCGACAAGCGGCTCTTTCTTATGGAATGGACGGCAAATGGCAAGAAGTACGCGAACCATTACCTCCAAGGCTCTCCGCCCTTCTCACCTGCACAGTACAGGTCATGGCTTGCCAAGATCGCTGCCGTGCAAGGCGATTTCCGCGCTGAGGACGTTGGGAAATGACCGCAGCTTAACTACCGTCAGATCGATGGAGCGCAGGTACTCCCTGCACCGCCGCGCGCTTTCCTTGGGCGCGCCCATGCCGGGAAGCACGTCCTGTTCTACGAGCACGTAACCGTCGTAACCGCGCGCGGCAAGCCAACGCAGAACCGCCGGAAAATCCACCGAGCCCTTTCCCAATTCGCAGAACACGCCTTGCCGCAGTGCCGTGAAGTAATCCCACTCCTCTGTGCGTGCCCGCGCCGCTATTTTCGGGTCGCAGTCCTTGAAATGCATGTACCAAATGCGGTCGCCATAGCGCTCCATCGCCTCTACCACGTTCGCTTGGCCGGTGGCATACACGTGATGACCGGTGTCGAAGACCAACCCGATTTTCGCCGGGTCCGTCAGCTCAAGGAACATGGTGATCTCTTCCGGTGTTTCCACGTAACCGGCGCAGTGGTGATGAAAGACCGTTTTCAGGCCCGTCTCGTCAAATACAGCGCGAGCAAGGCGATTCGCTCCCGCCGTAAATACGGTCCATTCCGCCGCGGTCAGGCCCGCTCCGGGGGGAATCCGCCCCGCCAGACGGGTGCGTTCCGGGTCGGTCCCGTTGTTGTCAGCTAGCACGATGTAGGGTTTCGAAGTCGATGCGACCGCAGCCAGAAGCCGCGCGGTCTTTACCGCGACCGCGATCCCGGCATCGTGCTCCTGTTGGTACTTCAGGGCCACAGGCACAAACGCTGCCAGCATTACCAGCCCGCGCTGCTCCAGTTCGCCGCGCAAAACGCCGGGCTCAGTGGGCATGTAGCCCCAATCGCCAAGCTCGGTTCCGGTGTAACCTGTTTCGGCCAGCTCGTCCAACATTCGGGAATAGCCAATCTGTTCACCCTTTACGCCTTCAAACTCCAGCGTCCCCCACGAGCAGGGGGCGTTTCCAACTAGAAATGACATGATCCCTCCTCAAAACCTGCGGCTCCAGTCCCGGGGCCAGCGCTCCACGACCACCTTGGTTTGCGTGTAGAACTCCATCCCATGGCCCGCCTGCGCATGCAGGTCGCCGAAAAAGCTCTCTCCCCAGCCACTGAAGGGAAAATACGCCATAGGCGCGGCGACACCCACGTTGATGCCGACATTGCCGGCCTGCGCCTCATAGCGGAAGCGCCGCGCCGCCGCACCGCTGCTCGTGAACAGAC
>JARLGN010000271.1 GCA_031292775.1 Acidobacteriota bacterium
AAGGCGCTTCGCGCACTCAGCTTGCATGAGGTGCCTATCCCCCGGCGCGTCACTATGACTTCCGATGACTCGCGGCTCCGCCGTGCTGGGTGTCGAGTTTCATTTAGGTGCCGTTGTAGCATCCTTTGCCATTTGCTCGTGTGACGCCGCCAGTTCACGATTGGATTGCGCCTGCTCGCGAAGCCCTTTCGCCATGGAGTCGTAACGCGCGGCTGTATTCGGGGCCATGAGATTCTTTACCACCGGGCCGTTTCGGTAACTCGCGGCGGCCTGTTCATATCCTGCCGCCTGGGCATCCAGACTATCCGCCCTAGCCTTGCAGTAGGCCGCAATGCGCGCATGATCTTCCGGTGTCTTCGCTGCCTTGAGCGCAGACCACAGGTCCCTATCGTTGTTGATCGCCTGCTGCATATGCGTGCCCAAGGCGATGCTTCCAAAAGCCAGAATCATCATCAAGATCGTCTGGCAAGTCATTCTCTTGTACATGGTAAAGGTCCCTCCTTGTGGGCCTCTGAGTTACTTCCCCAACTCGAGTTATCGCCCCCGGCATCAGCCGGCCGAACATTCCGTTGCTCCCCGGCCGAAGGCCTCTCTCGCGAACCCCACCTTTTCCGGCCATGCTGTGGAGCTTCGCGGAACCCTGATGACATGACTTTAGGCTGCAAGATGTGAATAAGGCATAAAGGTTAGCTAAGGATTCTGGGAAGAAGATGCCATAGCGGGCCGGCGCCACCGCCGTTTTCCCCGTTGACAACGGCAGCATTCTAGGCTATACTTTCAGGTGAAAGTTGAAGGGATTGAGGCCACTTGCCCAGCCCCAACGCCCCGCCAAATGCCTGGCGACTTTGTGTCCGCAGCAGGTCCCCAGCCGCGAACCGTCCGAAGTTGAGAACATCTTGAAAACAAAGGGTCGCGAGAGGGCATTCTTCATGCCGAGAAGCTGAGAACATGCTGAAAAAAAGCCGGTTACATGGATTTGTCATAATGCGAAAATAGCGTGACAAAATGCCCAGCAGTATTGGAGGGAATGTCATTGAAGTCTTATTGCCAGAAGTTCATTGTCGCGTGTTTGATCGTTCTTGGGTCGTGCGTGCAGGCGTACTGCCGGCCGCCTCAATTGCCGGCAGTCAATATCACCATTCAGGTTGATAAAACCCAGCTTGGAGAAGGGCAAAATGTGGTGGTCATCGCCGTGGCCAAAAATGCCAACGGAAGCCCCGCTGTGGGTCTCAATCTTCACGCCCAGGTGAACGGCAGGGACTGGGGCGCTGAGTATCCGACCCTTCCCTCCGGCGTGGCGCATCTGCTGCTTCCGTTGCCGGAGGCCGGCGCCAATTCGATTCTGGTGACCGATGGAAGCAATGTTTCTTCTCCCGTCGTGGTTCAGGTCCATCCCCGCCACTTCGATATCCCTTACGATCCCGACCACCTGGTGGGGATGGAGTATGAAACCTGGTTCGGCCCCGGCTACGCCGAGTGGGGGAAGGAAGAGGCGGTCCCCATCCTGGGACACTACAGCTCGCTGGATGAGCGGGTGCTTCGCCAACAGACGCTATGGTTCAACGAGGCGGGCATCAACTTTGTTGAGACCGATTGGACCAACAATCTTACCAGTGCCTTCCCGAACAAAACCGCGCAGGAGTGTATTGATTCAACCAACCGTCTTTTGGATCTTTATCTAAAGATGGAGCAACACCCCCTGCTGGTTCTTCTGGTGGGACCGGAGAATAACCGCTGGAGGAACGATAAGGATCAATATGACGGGCCTTGGTACAAGGCGCAGATGGATTACATTTACGACCACTACTTGAATAATCCCAAGTACAAGGGTATGTGGCTGATTTACGAAGGCAAACCGTTAGTCACCTATTATCTCAATGGGCCGAACCCCGGGCCCCCGCCGAAGATTGTCGATCCGCGATTTACGATTCGCTATGTTAGCGCCTGGCTGCAGCACACCCATGCTGAACAGTACGGAGCCTGGTCCTGGTACGACCAGGAAGCAACCCCCACCTATCACAATGGAAAGGTGGAGGCCCTCACGATCACGAATGCTTATCCTGGAATTCACCCGCCGGCAAAGGGCCTTAACGTTTGGATTGCCGCGGACGCCGCAGGCAAGAATTACGGCGAGACTTACCGGACCCAATGGGAAGTTGCCAGGAAATGTAAGCCCCACTTTCTCTTCATTAATCAATGGAACGAATTTATGCCTCCAGACGAATACAACGTGAACCTGAGCAACGACCTGGAGCCGACCTTGGTGACGGAAAAGGGCGACCCCCGGCCCAGCGGTTGGGGTTTCGACTACCTCAATCAGACTCGTGAAGAGATCCGCGAGTACCACGAGGCAATTCAAAGCGCGCAATAGGTGTTGTAGCGGCGGCGTCCCGGCCAAGACGTGTGCAACCGAGCAGAATCTCAGCAGGCGGCCCAGCCCTCGACGAGGCCCCGAGGTCGTACCAGCTACCGGCCATGAGGCATTAAAGAACTTTTTGCAATAGCCGCAAATCTGGATATTATCCGAAGGACCGGAAGGCCTCCCAAAACTTCGGCCATCCTTCAATCGGACCGCCACAGACGAAGATGTCGGGGTGGGAGCGTGTCTCTTCGTTCGCTACACCATAGCGATTCCCGGTATGCCCCATGAGGGCGCACATGGACAAATGGCGATCGGCGAACGCCCCCGGTACGCCAACAACAATCAGTAACTGTGGAGGCGGGTTGCCATAGCCCTTGAGCCAAAATGAGTTCATCCCGCTGATCGCCACAGGCAATCCGTAACTCGGACCATAGAGATTAATGGCGCCAGCCTCTCCGTAATTGCCGGCCAGGATACCCACGCGGGCCCGATCCTCCAGAGGGAGTGAATCGCGGATATTGGCGATTGTCGCGACCAGTTCCGGCCAGCCAATCTCCTCCTGGAAATCGCCATTGCGGGCAATCACCGCTTTCCCCCACCCCGAGTCCGCCGGGGCCACAGGAAGTGCAAAGGCTGTTACACTCGCGGCATCCGCCACCAGCACCGTCCACACAAGAATCTGCACTGCATAAGCCCATTTTAAGCGCATTGACGCCAGCCAGCGCTCAACCCACACGCTCCCCGCGGCGTACAGCATGGGATAGGCTGGGGCAAGGTAATACCCGCGGCCCTGGGCAATAACAAAAAGGATGAACGGGGCGACGTACATCCAGCCCACGGCCCGAAAGCGGCGGCCCGCTCGTGAAAACAGATAGAAGTAAAGCCCCACCATCCAAACCGGGAAGGCCAGAAGCGTCTGATTGAACTGGTCGGTGATAAATCCCTGCGTCCGTCCGAGCCGCATATCGCGGGCGTGAATATTACGGGCGAAGTCCAGCGTGATGAACTGGTGGTGTGCCTGCCAGATGAAGTTGGGCAGGATGATGAGCAAAGAAACTGCCACGCCATACCAAAGCCATTTGCTTCGAAGGTATCGTCGCGCATCCGTCGCGACAATTCCCACTACGAGGCCGGCTGCGTAAATAATGATAGTGTACTTCGCCATGACCCCCATCCCGATGGCGCATCCAATGGCGATCCACCAGCGCGGGTCATCTGATTTGAGCAAGCGGAGAACACAGTAGGCGGTGAGCGTCCAAAACAAGTAATCGAACGAGGTATACTGCAACCGTGCGCCCGCCACAAGGCCAAACGGAACCACGGCAGCCGTCGCCATAAGCTGAGCGCACCAACCTCCTTCCAAGTGGCGCGTCATCAAGCCGGTCAGCACCATTGCTGCCGCCACGGGGAGCGAGGCAAAGAACCGAAAGCCCAGTAGTGAGGTTCCGAAAAGCAGGAGCGATAAGCGGCCGAAGAGGGGAGTTATGGGAGCCTGCCACACGTATCCCCACGCCAGATGGCGTGAGTCTTCCAGGGTGGCCAACTCGTCCCGATGAAACCCGTAGCGCCCGCCGGTCAGCAAGTGCAACAGGACGGTGGCAACCGCAAGGCAGACCACCGGGGCAACCCCTGTTAACCATGGAGACTGCTGCAACTTGCTGGAGGACATGGGGAGTGAGTATGCCAGAGCCAATCACGGTCCGCAAGGCGCGCATCGTTGCACTTTCTCCAGGCATAGTTGGAAGGACACAAGTAACGGCGAGAGATTATCCTAAGCAGACAGCTTCGTGCTAATTTGAGGACCAGCAGGAAGGTTCCCGTAGTGCCGTCAAAGGAGACTCATGGAAAAAAGCGTAAGCTCGCGGAATCCTGATGGCCGGGTTGTCATTCTTGTCCCCGTGTTTGATGATTGGGAATCGCTCACCAGGCTCCTGCGGGAATTGGACTCCACACTGCAGTCAGCGGCCATCCCGTGCCGGGTTACCATCGTCGATGATGGGTCAACAGCGACTCCACCGAACGAACTTCTGCACCAGAATTACACTCACCTGCAAAAAGTGGAACTCGTTCGGGTGCGCAGTAATCTTGGGCACCAACGGGCAATCGCGGTGGGGTTGGCTCACCTCAACAAAACAGGTGTTGACGAGAACGTAGTCGTCATTATGGACGGGGACGGCGAGGATCGGCCGGAACATATCAAGCGCCTGGTCTCGGCGCTGGCGGAGCAGCAATGCGGTGTGGTGTTTGCTGCGCGCACCAAAAGAATGGAAGGCTTCTTCTTCCGCGTGATGTACTTTCTTTATCGTCTGGTGCATTGGTTGCTGACGGGCATCCCCGTTCGTGTGGGGAACTTCAGCGCCCTCTCATCCTCGCTCCTGCCCCAACTTTTGGTGCGGCATGATTTATGGAACCACTATGCGGCCACCATCCTTCATTCCCGCATTCGTTATTCGACCGTGCCCATTCCCCGCGAGAAGCGGTACGCAGGTGAATCGCACATGCGTTTCAGCAATCTTGTCGCTCATGGGCTATCGGCAATTGCGGTTTTCAGCGAGGTGGTTGGCGCCCGGCTCATTATCTTTTTTTCCAGCATTACGTTGATTGCGTTTGGCTTGCTGGGAATCCTCCTGGGGGTGCGCTTTCTGGTTCCATATCCCATTCCGGGTTGGGCACCCCTCGCGGTCGGCTTGCTGCTTCTATTCGGGATGCAGGCCCTCCTGTCCATTTTGGTGCTCGCGCTTATCGTCTTGGGTGATCGTTCGCAAGCCAGGGTCATCCCCTTGCGTGACGCCGAATTGTTCATCGAATCGGTCGGGACCTTACCAGGCCAACAATGAGCCTCGTAGGCGCAGGCTGGCGCAAAGCGCAGCCCTGCGGCGGAGCAGAAAAGACGGGGCCGATCCCCTGGGAAGAGATCGGCCCCGGAACCGTGCGAACAGCCGCGCAGAGCTTCTCTCTGCGGCAGCCGACGAATGACCTTTCCAGAAGCTAACAGAAATCCTTTCCGGTAAATCCACTCTTTCCATCGGAAACCAGGGGGAAATTGCTTGATCCCCCCAAGTTTTCGGGTGGTTTAGAACTCCAGCCGCAGGCCCATGGTGATGGCGCGGGCGCCGTCCATGGGGCCCGAGGGCAGGCCGAAGCTTGAACTGGTGAGGGAAGTGGTGATTCCCCCAAAGTCCGTACGGTTGAAGATGTTGAAAGCGTTTACACTGTACTTCAACTGGACAGACTCCCAGATCTTGATTTCCTTGTTGATTGACATGTTCTCGTTCCGGAACCAGGGGTTGCGAACGTAGGTGTTGAAGATTGAGGTGTTACCGATGGTGCCCAATGGGGCCTGCGTGAATGGAATGCTGGTCCCATAGTTGAGCCAACGGATGCTGTGATTATTGGGATCCAGCGTGTTGGTCGCAACGTTCGTCTTGATCGGCAGCCCGTTGTAATTAGCCTTGGTGAGGGGATCGTAGAGGTAGCTCCCAAGGAAATTGCTCGGACTGGTGAGCTGGATCAAGGTGCCGCTGCGATACTGCGCCAAGAGGGAGACAATCCAGCCACTCGCGAACTTGTCCACAACCCCGTGGGCATTCTGGAGGTACTTCTTTCCCCGGCCGACGGGCAAACGGTAGCTGGCCATGACGTTGACGAAATTGGGGGTGTCCTCGTACGCGAAGGTCTTGGAGTCACGGATGTTATAGGCATCCTGCGTTTGTTCTACGCAGCACTGGAGGAAGATCTGGCGATAGGCCATCTGATCCAGTGTTTTCGAAAAGACATAGGTCGCCGTCATGTTCAGGTCGCCAAAACGATGCTCGACCTTTCCCTGGAACGAATCGTACCAAGTCTTGCCGTCCCCGGAGTTGGCCGAGTAGACGTTCCCATATTGCGGGAAGGGACGCAGGGCCTGGCCCAGCGTGGCGCTTCCTTTCCACCCCATAAAGTTTGGGAAAGGCAGAACGGGCGCGGCGCCCGAGGCGCAGTTGTTGTAGTAACCGCACTGCACCTGAGGAGACGTAATGTTCTGGGCAAGGAGATTGTAATTGGTTGTACCGTAAGTGAAATTCTCCAGGTACAGATTGGTGGTGGGAAGCGCATTCATGTATTCCGAGGTGGCAAGTCCGTGGGACCGGGTGCCTACGTAGGCGCCTTCGAACAGCCAGCTCTTGTACGTTTTCTGGAGGGTAACATTCAAATCGTAAATGCGCGGCGCCTTGCCGAAGTGCGGCCCCATGAAATACAGGCTGGTGTTGAAGTTATCGTAGCCGGGAGTGGTTACGGGTGGGGGCACGTAGGTCGCAGGCGGTGTTACTCCGGAGGTACTTCCGGCGGTGCCATCCCACTGGAACGCCGGATTGAACCCATCCGAAGCCTGGGAGAAGGAGCCGCTGAACCCGTCTTCGCAGCCGCAACCGCCGTTCCCCAGAGCTTCATAGAAGACGCCGAAAGCGGCCCGTACCACCAGGGTGCTGGTCGTCTGCCAAGCGAAACCCACACGGGGACCGATGTCGGAGAAGTCGGTGGGGTAGGGGCGTAGTTGGCCAATACGATTGGGCCCGCTGCCCATGAAAATCAGGGCGCCGGGGAGATTACCCGCGGTTGGGTCCGTGGTGGTGGGGCTGAACGAGGAGTAGTTACCCACCACGTTGTGCCAGCCGATGGGGATCTCATACCGTACGCCTAAATTGAGCGTGAATTTCGGGCGAAGTCTCCACGTGTCTTGGAAGTATCCCGCGTGGTACCCATAGCGTGTCTGTACGGGAAAGATCGGCAGGGAGTTTTGGCCGGCTAAGTTGACGTCTCCTAGCAGGAAACTGGCAAAAGCGTTCCCAGTGTTGGAGCTGCCAGTAGTGGCCGCGGTTTGGTATCCCGCGAACGCGTAGGTCCCGTTCGTCCCGGCCCAGTCCATGCTGATGGTCCGATTGCGACGGATCTCCCACCCCATTTTGAACTCATGCGTGGAATGGATCCACATGAGAGATTGCCCGACGGAGGTGGTCCAGTTCCATTGCCCGCTATTATTGACTTTCCCCTGGTCCATGCCCCACGTTAGGCAGGTGGCGCAATTGTAGAAGGTGCTTTGCGATCCTAACCCGCTGGGTACTGTGAGGTCCGTCTGAAACGAGATAATCGGCATGGCGTCCGAATTGCTCCCTGCGGGGAAGTTGTTGAAACCCAACTTCGACCCAAATCCGTTCTGGAGCGGGTCCTGCCACGTTACGTTGTCTTGGGTGAATCCCCAGAAACTGTGCAGCAGCCAGTGGGGGTTGATTGTGTAGTCGTCATTCATACGCCAAATATGAGGGTGATTGATGCTCAGCAGTCCGTCGCTGAGCGGCCCCGGGAAGTACGTTACGGTATTGCTCGGGTTCTTCCGGTTGTCGTAGAAGAACGCGATACGATTCTTGGTCTTGATGGTGTGGTCGATCTTAACCGACCAGTTCAAGTCCGTTGTCACGCTGGTGTTGTTGAAGGCAAAGTTGCCGATCAGCCCCGTACCCGCATTGGGAAGGGGGATGTAGGGAATCATATTCTTGGAAATGGTGCTAAAGCGGTTGGAGGGGATGATGTTGTAGGCGCCTGGGGTACCAAAAGGCTGCCGGACACCCCCATTGGCTGCGGCGCTGGCAGGGTCATAGATGTAAGGCGTGGTTGTCCCATTCGCCCCACCCGGCACTAATGCCTGGAAGTTGCCCTGCAGCATCGCTTGGGTTGGCGTGGTCAAACCGGTGCTGACACTAACCGTGGCCGGCTGCCAGAAGCCAGCATAGGTAAAGAAGAAGAAGGTCTTATCCCGGCCATCGTAGATATGGGGGAGATAGACCGGCCCGCCCGCCGTTCCCCCTTCCTCGTTGTAGCGCTCCTTGGGACGGCAGGCTTTTGCTTGTGGAACAATGCAGGGGGCGGCGCTGCGGGAAGCCGGGTTCTGGTTATTGGCCCACGAGACGGCGTCAAAAAACTGCCGTTTGAAGTTAAAAAACGCAGAACCGTGGACATGGTTGCCGCCGGACTTCGTCACATATTCTTGAATGCCGCCGCCGACCCGGCCATCCTCGGCGGTGAAACCGGAGGTGATCATCTTGAACTCGCCGTAAGGCTCAAACCCGGGGAAGTAAAACGCGGTTCCACCGGATTCCGGGCTGACAATACTCGCGCCGTCGATCAAGTACTCCCCGGCGCGGCCGGTAGAACCATTGACGCTGTACTCACCATTGAGGTTCACTCCTGGCATGTAAGACTGGAAATTGGTCGCCAGACGCAAGCCGCCATTCCAAAGCGGCAGGTTCGCCATCGTCTGCGGACTCATATTGGTCCCGCGCGTGGCGTTGGCGGTTTCCAGCAAAGGCGCCGTCGCCTTTACCTCCACCCTCTGCTGCACGGTACCCAACTCCAGCTTGATGTCAATTACTTCGCGCAGGCCGACACGAACCTCCATGCCCGTCTGGAGATAGGTCTTGAATCCAGCCTGTTTGACCGAGAGCGTGTAAGGACCAGGGGGCAGGTCAGGGAAAACGTACAGACCGGCTTGGGTCGTGGTGAGGGTGTATTGGCGCCCGGTGGGGACATGCGTGGCCACAATGGCCGCCCCCGGAATCACCGCCCCGTTGGGATCGGTGACCGTCCCGGAAATCGAACCATACGTAGTTTGCGCCACTGCGGCAATCGGGAGGGCGCAAAGAAATGCCAAAATCAAGCAAAGCTGTTTCACTGGCCTCATATACGGATTCTCCTCTCATTTTCCAATTGGGAAATGAACCAACCTGCCGCCGTGTGATTGTTCCGGCAAGGTGTCATAAGAAGGAAGGGTTCCAGACACAAAGTGACGAAGTGAACGGGGGTGAGAAATCTCCGGGTGTCCCCTCAACGCGGAACACACAAGCAAAACTTGGGATTTCAACCACCACGGTGATTTCATTTTCCCAGTCTCGTCCTGGCCCGGGCAGAAGCCCGTGCCATCGTTCACTTGGTATGTGGAAAGGGATCCTCGTGTGGTTTCAATTGCCCGGGTGCTCTAACATGGCCACACTTGGAAGCACCACGCCGACAATGGCAAAATCGTGCTTGGCCTAAACTCTAGCCTCCCATAGTTTTTGGTTCGCGGGGCCCAAACTCGAGACCAGACGCAAAGGAGTGCAGTAAGTAAGAAATCGACGTTGTTTCGTGGAGGCAAAACCGGGGACCAGACGCAAAGGAACAGTGTGCAGTAAGGATGGAATTTACGGCCACATTATCCGCCTTCTTCCTGT
>JARLGN010000272.1 GCA_031292775.1 Acidobacteriota bacterium
AAGGCTCCGGCTAATCGCTGACGGTTGAACGCTGACCGCTTTCAAATCACTCTCGAGCGTCGCCAAATCAAATCCGCTCGGGGAAACACCGCTGGCACTGAGCCAGTCCTTTGAAACCAGCGCGTACGCTTCACTGCAATACTTTTCGAACCACGCCCAGGTCATCTTTTTCGGTTGGCCCCAGGTGATGCACGTAATTGACGATTGCCGATTGTCGATTGACGATTGGTCACTGCCGACATTCGATTGCCGATTTTCGAGTGTTGATGGTCGGTTGCCAACGGACGAAACAGGATTGATATCCTGGTTTTCAATCGACAATCGACAATCGGCAATCGACAATTCCGGGGTCGGCAATTCCGGCAGATCGTAGCCAACCAAATAGATCGCGTGCCCGCCCCAGCTTCCTGGTTCATCATCGGGGCCGGGATTGGCCGGCACGTCCCAAACATCCTGATTCTGCGCGGCGAGCGGAAGCTCCACTCCAATGTAGGCGCCACCGAAGAGCCAGATGGCGGTGGCAACAGCCGAAATTCGAAAATCGTCATTCGAAACTCGTGGCAAAACGGCCGAGTTTCGAGTTTCCAATTTCGAGTTTCTGTCTTCCAGGTCGATGGAGACATACGCATCCAACCCATGCCCCGCGAATCCCTGCTGCCGCCAATTGTTCAGGACGTCAAGCTCCACACCACCCTGGTCGGAGGAGGGATCGGCGGGGTTGTAGCCGTCCCACTTCTCGTAGTAAAGCTGCACGGTGCTGTCAGCAACGTCCACGCGCGAACCGGCATTCAGCGTCCACGCCTGGATCGCGTGTCCCACGGCGGCAATCGTGCAATCACCCAACTGGTCGTTCAGCATCATTCCCCAGTCCGCCAGGCCGCGCGTGTAGTCAACCCGGGCGGGAGGAGCGGGCAACGCCGGGGCCAGATACCGCGCCATCTTCAGCGTGCGAGGGTCGTGCCGCCGTGGGAGCTTGCCGAGCTTCATGTTGGAATGATCTATTGCCATGGTTGACCTCTGATCGGTTCATCGACCCATCGGTTCATCGGTTCATCGGCTCGTCAATCCATCCGCTGATTACTTCAACGCTATTTTCAGATGGTCCGATGATCCGATGGCCCGATGGCCCGATTACTTCAGTTCCTTGCCTGAGAATGCTTGATCACACTCGGCGTCGCCTGTCCGGGCAGTGACAATCCGGTTGTACTGGGCTTTGAATTCCTTCGCCGTGAACGGCAGCTTGAGAGCGGGATTCGGGATTCGGGTTTCGGGTTTCGGCCCTAACCCCGAATCCCTAACCCCTAGTCCCGAGGCCTGCGGCACCAGGCTGGCGATGTTCGAAAACTCACTGGTGACAAGCTGAAGCACCGCCGCCACCTTGCTCTGAGTGGTGGTGTTCTTGATCCCCGCGGCGGGCATGATTTGGGCAATGTCGGCGTTGGCCGTATTCAGTCCGGCCTGGATCTGTTGCAAAGTGCCGGCGGCCGGCGCGGCCTGGTACTTGTCAAAAAGCGTTATAAGAAGATTGATATCATTCACCGCCTGAGACACCGCCGGGCTGGCTCCCGCAATGCTGGTAATGCCTTGCACAATCGGCAAAGCCACCTTGGCAATGCTCTCCGCCTCGGCAACCCACGAAGGAGGCGCGCAGGAGGGGAGCATCATGGTGAGAGCAAGTAACGTGGTCAAAGTGAGACTTCTAAACTTCATAATTCCTCCAATTTCGAAAAATCGGGAGATCCTGTGATCCGGTGATCGGGTGAACACTTCGTTCCTTAGTTTGCCGATCATTTGATCGTGTGATCCGGCTGTCTGGCACTCAGAACAAGCCCTCTTCCCCTGGGCGCCCGATCACCTTATGACTTAACGGTAACCAGGGGCCTGCATTTCCGTTGTTCACCCGATCACCGGATCATCGGATCACCCGATTATCTGATCTCGCCATGACGCCGGGATCTCGACCTGTCGCGTACCACTGAAGGGCTCGCGCATCGTTCAGTAAGTAGAGGTTAACCAATTTGATTATCTCGGCGGAGTAGCTGGGGTTGGTGGAATATCCACAATGCTCCGTATCGGTTGGGGAGGATTTGGGCCCCAGCCGCTCCGCAAACTGCTTCCAATCGTGGCGCACGTCAAAAGCGGGCCGGTAACGCGGCGATCGCAAAAGGAGCGCGTGCGCGGTAAAAGCTTCATCCAAATTGGGGAAACGCTGGAACTGGGCGAGGATCGTTTTCTTCTGCCCGTTCACGATTTCCCAGGTCTGAGCGTCAAA
Organism: Acidobacteriota bacterium; assembly: GCA_031292775.1. Lineage (GTDB taxonomy): Bacteria > Acidobacteriota > Terriglobia > UBA7540 > UBA7540 > Bog-366. Next base: position 2,273 of record JARLGN010000272.1, read on the forward strand.
GGCCCCGTAGGGTTTGGGCGCCGGGGATTCGGGAGCTGGATTCGGTGACCCGGCGTTCTGAATTCGGGATTCGGTGTCGGGAATTGGGGATGTTGAATCTTGAATCTTGAATCTTGAATCGCCCTTCCCTTCCCCCAACCCAAAGTGCTCATACTTAATCCCAAACGGGTTGTTGGCGAGGCGGAACAGCACGCTGCTTCCCCATCCCGCGGCAGTGGCGCTTTCCAAAATGGCTTGCGCCAGGGTGACGCAGGCGGGAATCTCATATTCAGTTTGGCTCTGTAGCGCCGACGGAGTGACCCGCAGGAGAAACTGCAACTGCTGCAAGGTTAAGTGCGGGGTGCCGGCCGAAATTCGCAAATCGCGATTCGGAACTCCGGACGCCACTGGCGGGTAACCGGGTTTCGCATTCCCATTTTCGATTTTCGGGTTTTGTTCAGTGTCAGTTTGCATTCGGGCAGCGGCAGCGTGTGCACCCGCCGCCACCCTCACTCACGCTGATCAGGCGCGAGCTAAGCTGGAGTAAGTTCGGTTCTTAAGTTCTACCGCCATCAAAACTGGCGGGCATCCCAACGTCGTCAGTATTCAGTCATCGTTGTTCGGTCAATGAGCAGCGTCGTTGTAGCGAAGGTCTACGACCACCGTCTCGCCACCCCGCCAGTTAACGGGCGCGGAGTGCCACTGCGAACCAATCCGCATGTCGCCACCAGGAGGAGATGGCTTGGCAACTTCATCCCGGACGTTTCCCTTGAATACTCTCGGGGTTACGGGTGCTCCGCTTGGGCTGTCGATGACCGAAGGGTCCAATGGCTCAATAAAGCGAATTGCATCCTGACCTGTTGGCGCAACGACCTGAACCATTGTTTCTCCCCGCCGCCTCCTGCGCCGGCCAAATGCCACGCATGGCGAAAATGGGCTTCCTGAAGATCGCAACACGACGTACCCATGGGAGCATCAACCCGAATCCGGGGCGGGGCCTGAGGGGGGTACTTTCACCGCCAGTTCCCCGCGTCCGGCCCTTCTCGCTGCGAGTTGTGGGACCGTCGCTCATGACTTTTACATCGTACAATAACCGATAGGCTATTGTCAAGTGAATTCTGGGCTAGTTTCCTACCGGCAGGAAAGAAAATGAAGATTTCTTAATGAACTCTCCTACCGGTAGGAAATGGGGGTTGGAGGTTCGACGATTTGCTGTGGCAGGGACGAAGGATCGGTGACAGGTTGCCCCTATCCGGTTTTTATCGGCAGTAAAAATATCCTGAGATTCGCGAGCACGGGCAGTTAAGTTGGCAAAGCTATCACGGCGCGGGCGGGTCTGGGCGATTTCGCTGGGGAAAATATCCCGAGGCTCGGGAAGAGGCAGCCGGGCGGGCCGCGCTGCTGCAATTTGATCGATTCCCCTCATGCTCGAGTCTCCATTTGTCGATACTCTTCATGTGCCCCACACGCACCCTTCCCAGGATCGGGATGCTCGCAGCGACTCAGGCAAGGCGTGGAACCGGCAGTTCCACAGGCACGAGGAGGCGAACCGGGCGGCGGTTCTTGCGACCCACCCGCGGCGGGGACTAGGGCAGAAGGCACAGCGAGACTGCGGCGGGAGGCTGAACGCACTTTCTTGCGGGCCGAGGCCTCGGTTTGGGTGGCGCGAGTGCGGGCACACATTCGCGACTCTTCAAGATGCGTTATAACGATTTCGCGAGTGGTGAAGTCATGACGGCAGGCGGCGTTCGTGCAGCGGCGGTCGCGAAAAGAGCCACGTTTCTCATTAACTTCCGTTCGAGAACCACATTGTGGGCAAGGCATTGTTTTTTCATCTCCTTAGCAGAGCGCCGGAGCATCGCACAAAGGGCAAATTTACGCCCGGCGGTGCGACGAGGGCTATTTAGTGAAATGCAGAATTCGCGCAATCAGAAACAGGTGAAGGCAAACTGGGCCAATGGCCGCACCAACCGCCGCTCCTATAAACAACCAGCGGAGGCGCAGCCAATAATGGGCGCGGGAATTCTCAATGCGCTCCACGGAGCGGCCAAAGTTGAAGGCATGGAAATGGTCGTCGAGGGAATGCGCATCGGCCTGCTGCGCAAGAGCGTCAGCTTCCAACTTTAATTTTTCACAGTAGTCTTCAAAGGTTTGCGACATGATGGCCTCCGGCAAGATTTCCGTCAAAGATTCCATTCACGCTTGCTGATACCTCTTCTTAGTAGGCTCCATGTGTCATCGGCTGCGTGAAACCCGTCAACGTTGCGTAAATTTCCTCACTGGAGGTGGGCTTGGCGAGAGCGATGGTGTTGGTTTCGCGGGCACACTCAAGCGCGCGAACTGACCCACTATAAAGCACAAAATGAATTCCCCTTCGATGCGCTTCCTGACGGACCACATCCCATTCCTCCAACACAAAACGAGAGTTATGAGAAAGTGGGAAACTGCCGTCACAAAGCACCGCGTCGTGGGCGGGGAGGCAGAGAATCGCCGTCTTCAAGTCCGAGGCAAGTGTAATAGCCTCAATTTGTTGCGCTTGGCGGTCGTGGGAGTGCAGGAGTTCCGCGGTGAGCTCTGCCAGGGGCAAATTATCTTCCACAATCAGAAGTTTCATGTATCACCTGTTTGCCAACGTCAGACGTGAGATGGGTAGAGAACAGATCGCGACGTGGCCGGGAGATGTTAAGTCTTGCCACCCCCACTGCTCGGCGCGAACAAATCGTCCGGATATGAAATCCCAGCAGGATATCGGAGGTGAGTTTTGTTTCCTTCGTTGATTTGCACGATGGGCATCAAAGGATCCCAAGATCTGAAGTTTTAAATGGTTAACGATTTTGACTTCAGGTCGGGCGAGGAGATAATCGAGTGGCTCTGTAATTTCCGGCAGAGGACTCCTTGTGGTGGTTGATGACGGGGAAATGCAAAGTGTCCAGGCGCAATAGCGGTGGGCGGAGCAGTGAGAGGAGATCGGAGAATGGATGATGAGCGGGTATGATGCAGAATTAAGTGGGGATTCAAGGAGGGTAGGCCGATCCGCCC
>JARLGN010000273.1 GCA_031292775.1 Acidobacteriota bacterium
AACAGCATCTCCGCAGTCCCCAGAGTTTTTGACCCCCTCACCCGTCCTGCCCCGGCTGATGAAAACGCCGGTTGCAGTCCACCCTCTCCCCCAAGGGGGCGAGGGCAGTGAATTTCCTCGATCTCCGCTGGAAACAGGTTGTCTCGACCGCCAGCGTGCGAAAGAGCCCCACCTTCCCCGCATGGCGAGCGCTTGAGCTGCACCCCATTCCCAACCTGACGCGATCTAATTTGGACACGAGTGATAGCAATTCGTCCACACGCGGCCGGCCTTGATTTCCCGGCCCACCCGGTAGGCGTTGATGCCGTTGCGTGACCACACGCCGGCGGCCCGCGCTCCCCCCTTTCGGTTATCGAGGGATCTAAGTGAGAGCATGAATCTATTTGGCCCGGTGTTCCTCCCCGCTGGCAAAAGTGTATTGCGACAAAATTGTGTAGTAAGGACTGAATTGGCTGTAAAGAGGTGTATACTCTCACCCGCCCGAGGACCAGAAAGGAAGTTCTGAGCCACCGAAGTGAGCCTGCTAAAGCTGTCCCTCATCGTCCAAGCTCAATAACCATTGAGACTCGTATCTCCGGCAAGGGAGGAATTTCGAAATGACCCACAGTATTTCGCGAAGGACTTTTATGGTTGGCGCGGCCACGGCGGCTGCGGCCCTGCGCGTTTCCGGGGCGAATGACCGCATTCGGCTGGGAATTATCGGCTCGGGCGGGCGCGGGCAATATTTGATGAAGAGGGCCAATGAGGCCGGCAACATCGAATGGGTGGCGATTTCCGACATCTATGACGCCCGCCGGGACAAAGCCGAAACGGTGGCAAACATCCGCGTCGCCAAGTATGCCAATTACCACGAACTGCTCGATCGCAAGGACATTGACGGCGTGATTGTGGCGACGTTCGACCACGCGCACTCGCAGATCTCCATTGACGCCTGCAAAGCCGGCAAGGACGTTTACGTGGAAAAGCCCATGACCTCGCTGCCGGAGCAGGGCCCTCCCCTGATACGCGCGGTTCGCGAGAACAAGCGCATTCTGCAAGTGGGAATGCAGCAGCGCACCACGGCTCATTTCGCCGAAGCCAAGCAGAAGTATTTCGACAGCGGCGTGATCGGCAAGGTCAACATGGTGCGGACGATTTGGAACGGAAATTCCGGCTACCTGACTCCGGTGCCCCCCGGCATGGAGCAGAAACCCGCGGGCCTCGACTGGAACTCCTGTCTGGCGTGGCTTCCGAAAACTCCCTGGGACCCCAAGCGCTACTTCAATCGCTTTGCCGATTGGAATTTCTCCACGGGTGGGCAATCCGGCGGATTGTTCGTCCACATGGTCGACGTGGTTCATTGGTTCATGAACCTCACGCGTCCCCTGGCAGCCGTGGCGGGCGGAGGGATTTACCTTTATGACGACGGGCGCGACACTCCCGACAACGTCAACTTCATCGTGGAATACCCGGAGAAGCTCAACGTAACGTTTGAAGCTACGATTACCGATATGATCAACCGCGAAAACGCGGACATCGTTTTCATGGGCACGGGTGGAAGGCTTTCAATCTTCCGCGCGGGCTACCATTTCATCCCCAGCAAAACGAATACCCAAGCGGCTGAAGCCACTGTTCCCGGCGTGAAAGATACGCACATGGATAACTGGCTCGACTGCATTCGCAGCCGCAAGCAACCCAACGCCGACGTGGTGCAGGGCCACTATTCCGCGATGTCCTGCCACCTTGGCAACATCGCCTACAAACAACGCAACCGCGCCACATGGCAGAAGGAGTGGGACATATGAGCATCGAGATCGGCGTCAATATGGAATTCATTCGGTCGCAGGATAAATCGTTCGCGGCCGGGGTGGAAGTAGCCGCGAAGCTGGGTTACAAATTGGTCGAACCCATGGTTCACAACGGTCGTGAGCTGCTGAGCGAAGCGGGATACTTTCACTCCTTCTCAATGGATGACGACCCCGGCGAAATGAAGGCCATCCTCGATCAGCACGGGGTCAAGGCTTCCGCCCTGAGCGCGCATTGCCCTCTGATGCGGCCGGAAATCAGCGTGCCGTATTTGCAGAAAGCCATTCGCCTCGCCGCCGCCATCGGTGCGCCTGTGGTGAATACGGATGAAGGTATTCGCCCCGAGTGGGTGAGCATGGACGAAGCTTTTCACGTGATGAAGTACACGCTGACCACCGTGCTGCGAACGGCTGACCGCTACGGCGTTGCCATCGGCATTGAACCGCACCAGAGCATTACTCGCACTACGGAAGGCCTGCTGAAGATCGTCGGCCTGGTGGAGTCTCCGCTGCTGCGGGTGAATTACGATACCGGCAATGTGTACCTGGCGGGCGGCGATCCTTACGAGGGACTGAAGGCCGTCTGCCCGCTGCTGGTGCACGTCCACGCCAAGGACATTACCGTTGAGCACTCTGAAGCTGAGCGCGGCAAGGTAACCGGCACTCCGGTGGGATGCGCGTGCGGGGATGGCGTCATCGATTGGAAGCGGGTCATCGCGATTCTGCGCGAGGCGAACTTTAACGGCGTGCTCTCCGTCGAATGTGGAACCGAGCAGCAGGCCGCCCGCAGTCTGGCGCACCTTAACGGGTTGCTGGGTAACTAAAGTGGAATTTCCGGCGAGGGTTGGAAGTTTTGCGTGACAAGACCCTATAGACCCTCATAGACCATTCATAACCATAGTGACGGCTATGGCACATCGGACAATTTGAGGTTAATCATGAGACAAAAAGTCGCCACAACGCTCCTCGCCCTTTGCGCCCTGTTGGGGTATAACTCGGCAATTCGGTGCGTGGAGCACCGTATCCCATTCTTCCAGCCGGGCAAGATCCGCGTGCTGATTTTTTCCGGCCGCAACAATCACGACTGGCGCACCACGACGCCTTTCCTGCGGAAGCTTCTGGTGGACAGTGGCCGCTTTGACGTTCGCGTGGAGGAAGAGCCCGCGGGAGTCACCTCGGCGACGCTAGCGGCCTACGATGTGCTGGTGCTTGACTACGAAGGCCCGCGTTGGGGCGACGTAACGGAGAAGGCCGTGGAGGCCTTCGTGAAGCAGGGCAAAGGACTGGTCGCCGTCCACGCCGCGAACTACGCCTTCACGGGACTCGAGGTTCTGGCCGACAACCACAAGCGCTCCGGCCTGAATGAGCCCGCCTGGCCCGAGTATTTCAACATGCTTGGCGGCTGGTGGACGGCCGGTCCGCCCAAGACCGCGCATGCCCCGCGCCACTGTTTTACCGTCAAGTTCGTTGACCGCGAGCACCCCGTCACCAAGGGCTTGCCGGAATCCTTCCGCATATCCGATGAGCTTTACCACAGTCCGCAGATGTCGCCCGACGCGCACTTGCTGGCCACGGCTTTCGACGATCCCGCGAATGGCGGCACCGGCAAAGACGAGCCGATGATCTGGACGGTCAACTACGGCCAAGGCCGCGTGCTCTACACGGCCCTCGGTCACGATACGTCCGCCCAGCAGGAAAGCGGTTATGTGAGCACCTTTACCCGCGGCGTGGAATGGGCCGCCACCGGCGCGGTTACGCTCTCTGCGGAAGGGACCCTGCCCCGTCAAGGGCCGCCGCCTCTGCGCCTGCTGGTTGTTACCGGGGGCCACCCTTACGCCACCACGTTCTACACCGTCTTTGAAGCGGCGGACGACCTGCACTGGGTCCATGTCACATCCAACCACGAGGCCTTTCACGGCGACATCCGCGGAAAGTACGACGTCCTGGTGCTCTACGACCTGTCCAACGAAATCAGCGACGCGGAGAAGGTGAACCTGCGCAACTTTGTGGAAGCGGGCAAGGGAGTCGTAGCGCTTCATCACGCCATCGCCGATTATCCCAACTGGGAGTGGTGGTACAAGGAGGTCATCGGCGGCAGATACCTTGTTCGGCCTGACGGCGCGACGCCCGCCTCGACGTACAAGGACAATCAGGAAGCGTGCGTGACAGTCGCCATGCGCCACCCCATCACGGCTCATGTGGGAACCATGCACCTGTGGGACGAGACTTACCACGGCATGTGGATTTCGCCGGACGACAAGGTGCTGCTGCGAAGCGATGCCGCCACCAGCGACGGTCCCGTAGCCTGGATCAGCCCTTACGAAAAGTCGCGCGTGGTCTACATCCAACTCGGCCACGGAGAGAGCGCGCATCTCTACCCCGCCTATCGCCACCTGGTCCAGGACGCCATCCGCTGGACCGCCGGCCGCCTCGACGCCGGCAAGTAGGGGCACGCCTCGTGAACCACCCCCCACACATGGTGGGAGGCGCTGGACCACGGCACGCATTCAGCCACGGAGTGGTGCGGTCTTTTAGCCCATGGCGAGCCAGCCGTGGGAACGAGTGCACGACGCATAATATTTTGAGCCCCCTAGGGGCGATGTCCGGCCCGTTCGCAGGAGACTTCGCATCACTACTGTCCAAATTAGCAGACCCGCCGCGGGGCGATTGCAATTCTGCTTATGCACGATCACGAATACGACGCCAAACCAACGATTCATTTTCCCTCGCCCCCTTGGGGGAGAGGGGGGACCGCAAGGCGGGGGGTGAGGGGGTCTTTACCAAAATGGAA
>JARLGN010000274.1 GCA_031292775.1 Acidobacteriota bacterium
AGGCGAGGGATTCATTGATGCGATGCGAGTATTGGATGGCGGTAGGATCTCGATTGCAGCGCTGGCGTTGGGAATAGGACGCGGCGCCCTCGACGCGGCATTAAAGTACGTGAAAGAACGGCGGCAATTCGGCAAGGCCATCGCCGAGTTTCAGGGCATTCAATGGAAATTGGCTGATATGGCGACGGAGTTGGACGCTGCGCGACTGCTCACGCAGCGCGCCGCGGTGCTGAAGGATGCGGGTCGTAGAGTCACGCGGGAGTCGTCGATGGCCAAGCTGTTCGCAAGCGAAGTGGCAGTCCGGATCTGCGACGAAGCGGTTCAGTTGTTTGGCGGCTACGGTTTCATCAAGGATTATCCGGCTGAGAAGTATTATCGCGACGTTAAGCTGTGTACCATCGGCGAGGGTACGAGCGAAATTCAGCGCATGGTCATAGCGCGCGAAATTCTCAAAGTTCACCCTTCGCGCGGCTAGGGGAACTTCCCTTTCGGGCGCGCCGTGGCCGTATTCGAACGTCGGAATGAGGGAATGGTGGGCGATCCGGTCAAGATTGTCGAATGTCCTCGCGATGCCTGGCAGGGACTGCCCGGGCAAATTCCCCCAGAGGTGAAGGCGGGCTATATCCGCAAGCTGATACAAGCTGGATTCACACATATTGATGCGGTCAGTTTTGTTTCACCTGCCGCGGTCCCGCAAATGGCCGACTCGGAACAAGTGCTCGAGCGCTTGATGCCTCCGGAACAAGTGGAGATCATCGGAATCGTTGTCAACGAAATGGGCGCGCACCGTGCAATTCGGACCGGTGCCGTAAATGTCCTTGGGATCCCATTTTCGATCTCTGCTGAATTTCTACTCCGCAATCAACATCAGACCTGTGAGCAGGCCCTCCGTGCGGTCGAGGCAGTGGGGTCCCTGGCCCGCACTTCTGGTTTAAACATGGTGGCGTATCTTTCCATGGCATTCGGGAATCCATATGGTGACGCATGGAATATCGGCGCAGTTATCGAAGCCTGCGGTCGTCTGGCCGATTCCGGAGCACTGCAAATCTCCCTCGCGGATACCGTGGGGCTTGCGACTCCTGGTCAGATTGCTGAAACTGTAGCAGCGGTCATTGGAGCGTACGACGAGATCGAAATTGGCGTGCATCTACACGCCCGCCGGGAGGAAGCGCCCGCGCGTGTTCATGCCGCATTTAGCGCCGGGTGCAGGCGGTTCGACGCGGCAATTGGTGGGCTCGGCGGCTGCCCGTTCGCGCAGGACGCGCTGGTCGGAAACATCCCCACTGAAGTACTCATTTCGGCATTAGCCGGGTGTGGCGCTACACTCCCCAGTCTGGGACCTCTGGATGATTTGATCTCTGCAAGCGCGAAAATCGTTGCTGATTTTGGAACCTTCCGGAATTAAAAATTAACCGTCAGGCTACCGATGCAGCGAATCGAAGCGATGCTTCGGTTCGCTGCATCACTTGTCCACGCGTCACTTGTTCCGCCAGCTCGATTACTTCAAAACCTGAAGGCGCGACATCGAGCACGCATAAGTCCGTGATTACGCGATGAACCACGCCGGTCCCCGTAAGCGGCAGCGAGCAGTTCCGCAACAGTTTCGCTTTGCCGTCCGCGGTGGTGTGTTCCATCAGGACAATGACCCGGCGGACACCCGAAACAAGATCCATGGCGCCGCCCATCCCCTTCACGCGCTTGCCTGGGATCATCCAGTTGGCCAAGTCGCCACGCTCTGACACCTGCATGGCTCCCAGGATTGCCAGGTCAATATGGCCGCCGCGAATCATCGCAAAGGAGTCCGCACTGGAAAAGGTGGAGGCCCCTGCGACCAGGGTCACCGTTTCCTTGCCCGCATTGATCAGATCCGCATCAACCTCGTTTTCGCGTGGGAAAGGACCCATGCCGAGCAGGCCGTTCTCCGACTGCAAGGTGACAGTAATTCCGCCAGGAATGTGGTTGGCCACCAGGGTTGGGATGCCAATACCCAGATTGACATAGAATCCGTCCTGCAACTCTCTTGCGGCGCGCGCGGCCATCTGATGACGTGTCCATGCCACTGGGCTAAACCTCGCGGGTGATTCTCTTCTCGATACGCTTTTCCGGGTTGGCGTTGTGGACCAGCCGATGAACGAAGATTCCCGGGGTGTGAATCTCGTCTGGTTCGAGTTCGCCAGGTTGAACGATGATTTCAGCTTCGGCTACGGTGATCATTCCGCATGTGGCTGCATTGGGATTGAAGTTGCGTGCCGTGCGGCGGTAAATAAGGTTTCCGTGAAGGTCGGCTTTCCATGCCTTCACTAATGCCACGTCGGCCCGAATACCGCGCTCCAGGATGTAAGTGGCGCCGTCAAAATCCTTATGTTCCTTCCCTTCGGCTACTAGCGTGCCGACTCCGGTTCGTGTGTAGAAACCCGGAATGCCCGCTCCACCCGCACTCATACGTTCGGCAAGAGTGCCTTGCGGGCAGAACTCCAACTCCAGTTCGCCGCCCAGATACTGCCGCTCAAACTCGGCGTTCTCACCCACGTAGCTTGAGAGCATTTTCTTCACCTGGCGTGTCTGGAGCAGAACTCCAATACCCCAGCCGTCAACACCTGCGTTGTTGCTGGCGATGGTCAGATTGCGCACTCCCGTGTCACGTAAGGCCAGAATCAGAGCCTCCGGCATGCCGCACAAGCCAAAGCCCCCGATCGCCAGCAACATCCCGTCGCGCACAATGCCATTCAGTGCCGAGCGTGCGTCAGGCC